>WFTX01000124.1 GCA_015485235.1 Nitrospirota bacterium
AAAAGAAGGGTTTTTTTGTAACATTTCATACCGGCTATGACATCGCCTTCCCCGGAAACACAAACGGAGACGTGGAGCGCCTGAGAAGGCTGGCTGAAGCCATGCCTGGTCTCACGATAGTGGCCACCCACCTTGGAGGATGGAGGCAGTGGGACCGTATCCAGATTCTGAAGGGATTTGACAACATCTATACGGAGATATCTATGACCCTTTCGGAGATGGATGATTCCAGGTTCATTAAACTCCTCTCAAACTTCAGGGAAGACAATATCCTCTTCGGGACTGACAGCCCCTGGACAGACCAGTCCGAGATGGTCCGTAGGGTCATGGGCCTCCCCATCCCGGAGGATTTCGTGGAAAGGATACTGTTTAAAAATGCAGAGGAGTTTCTTCAGCGTTTCGGATATCCCAGTAATACCAGAGGAGAGACGGGTGGAGGCGATGAGTAATCCCCATTTGAGCAATACATCATTGTCAAAACACCAACTACCTGTCTTCCATCCATTGGCTAAAACCCCTTTCTCATTTTCTGGATTAGTATCTATTGCCTGTAATGGGGTTACGAAACGCCTTCACCCGTCCATACCTTAAGCATCACTCACTGAAGTCAGAGTTTCCTCCTGTCTATCACCCTCTTTGCCTTGCCTTCGAACCTCTCAAGGGTCTTCTTTTCAACTAACTTCACCCCCACGGTAATTCCGAGTTCCGAGGCTAGTCTCTTCTTTATCTTCTCGATCAACTGGCTCTGCTTTTTCATCTCATCAAAGAATATCTCCTCGGAGACCTCGACAAGGACGGTCGCCTGGTCAAGGGCCCCCTCACGCTCTACAACGATCTGGTAATGGGGCTCTGTCCCCTCGATCTCAAAGAGGACTGCCTCTATCTGGGAGGGAAAGACATTCACCCCCCGAATTATGAGCATGTCATCGGTTCTCCCCATCACGCGGTGCATCCTCATCAATGTCCTTCCACAGGGACAGGGCTCAGGGATAAGACGGGTCAGATCCCTCGTCCGGAAGCGTATCATGGGGAAGGCCTCTTTCGTGAGGGTCGTAACCACCAGTTCACCCACCTCACCCGGCTCAACAGGCTCGAGGGTTTCAGGATTTATTACTTCTACGAAGAAATGGTCCTCGTTTATATGAAGCCACTTCCGTTCCAGACACTCCCCAGCGATTCCCGGGCCCATTATCTCACTCAGGCCGTAATTGTCTGTGGCTATTATCTTCAGTTTTTCCTGAAGCTCCTCCCGCATCCCCTCTGACCAGGGCTCGGCACCAAAGAGCCCGTACTTCAGAGAAAGGGCGTTTACATTTATGCCCATCTCATACATGGTATCGGCAATCAGCATCGCATAACTGGGGGTGCATACAAGGGCGGTGGTCTTGAAGTCCTGCATTATCTTTATCTGTCTCTTCGTATTCCCGCTTGATATGGGAATGACCGAGGCCCCTATCCTTTCGGCCCCATAATGCAGTCCGAAGCCTCCGGTGAAGAGGCCATATCCGAAGGAGATCTGGACAACATCATCCTTCGTAACCCCACCGGCAGTAAGCACCCTTGCAACAAGGTTGGACCATGTCTTTATGTCATTCTTTGTATATCCCACCACTGTGGACATTCCCGTGGTACCTGAAGAGGCATGAATCCTGACTACTTCCCTCAGGGGCACGGCAAAGAGGCCGTAGGGATAGTTTTCCCTGAGGTCATCCTTTGTGGTAAAGGGCAGTCTTCTCAGGTCATCAACTGACTGGATCTCATCCAGATCAATACCCAGTTCGTCAAAACTCTTTCTGTAGAAGGGGACATTCATATAGACCCTTCTGAGGGTTGCTTCAAGCCTCTCAAGCTGGAGCTGCTCAAGCTCCTCCCTCGCCATACACTCCCTTTCTTCCTCCCAATACATGGCTGACCTCCTCATGTTTTAAGGCTAAGGTTACGGTTGAGATACCCTGAAGGCAGCGGGAAGACTCACGGGGCATCCTCTGCCTCTGTAATTATCCGGGGGTATGCTCTGAATTTTTTCATTATCAACACCTGATCGTTCATGAAAGCGCATCCCTGTGTCGGCCCGGCGGAAACCGTCCGGTCTTCTCTACTCAAAAACCCCTTTTTACAACTGATCAAGCATGTTAAGGCGCTGTCCATAACAGACTTTCTCTACTCAGACACGACCGGAGCTTCATAATGAAAAAATTCAGAGCACACCCCCGGAAGCGCACCGTAAAGAAGACACCCTGCGGCAAACCGCAGTGTATCTTCGAAGGATTAAGCAACCGGTTCACACCTCCACATCCAGATCCTTCCCGAGATATGCCCTCTGGACATCCCTGTTGGCAAGAAGATCCTCGGCATCTCCCTGGAGTATGATCCGGCCTGTCTCAAGAACATATCCCCTGTCTGCAATCCCGAGGGCGGCCCTTGCGTTCTGCTCAACAAGTAAAACGGTCTTGCCTTCATCTCTCAACTTCTCTATTATAGAGAAAATATCCTTCACAATCAGGGGGGCAAGCCCCATTGATGGTTCATCCATCATGATCAGCGAGGGTCTGGACATGAGCGCCCTCCCTATGGCAAGCATCTGTTGCTCACCACCGGAGAGGGTTCCGGCAAACTGGTCCTTTCGTTCCCTCAGTATGGGAAAAAGGGAATAGACATGTTCAAGTTCCTCCATAAGTGCATTCCTCCCCTCCTTTTTCTGGAGAGGAACACCGCCGAGGATGAGGTTTTCCTCAACAGACATGGTCCTGAACACCTGACGGCCCTCAGGCACAAGGACAGCACCCATGAAAACCCTTTTTTCAGATGGAATCCCCATAAGGTCTTTTCCATCAAAAAGAACCTCCCCGGACCAGATTCTGAGAAGCCCGGCAAGTGTATTCAGAAGGGTGGTCTTCCCAGCCCCGTTAGCACCTATTATCGTAACCACCTCTCCCTGTTTGACATGGAGAGAGAGCTTTCTCAGCACCTTAAGCCTTCCATATCCTGACTCGAGGTTTCTAATCCTGAGCATCTTCCTCTCCCAGGTATACCCTTATCACTTCAGGGTCCTTCTGAACCCTTAAAGGCAGATCATCGGCGATCTTCTCCCCGTAACTAAGGACAAGTACCTCATCGGATATATTCATTACCAGACTCATATCGTGCTCAACCAGGAGGACAGTGATGCCCTGCTCCTTGATCTTCCGGATTATTTCAGCCATCTGGACGGTCTCCCTCATGTTCAGGCCTGCGGCAGGCTCGTCAAGCAGGAGCAGTCTTGGGCCCACTGCAAGGGCCCTCGCTATCTCCAGAATCCTCTGCTGTCCGTAGGGAAGGCTTAATGCGTCATTATACATATAATCATCCAGTGAGAGAAATCCCAGCACTTCACAGGCCCTCTCCATCAACCGCCGCTCCTCTTTCCAGGTCCAGGGGAGGTTGAGCATGCCTGCAAGGAAACCCGCCTTCCCATGGATATGGCATCCTATCATCACATTCTCAAGCACCGTCATACCAGGGAACAGCCTTATGTGCTGAAATGTCCTGGCGATACCCATCCCTGCAATCCTGTGGGGAGGAAGTCCAGTTATCTCCCTGTCCTCAAGCATTACCTTTCCGGAATCTGGCCGCAATGTCCCGGAGATAAGGTTGAAAAGGGTGGTCTTCCCGGCCCCGTTAGGCCCTATCACCGCCTTTATCATCCCCTCACGGACGGTGAAACTCACATCCTTCACCGCCTGCACCCCTCCGAAACTTCTGTTGAGGTCCTCAACCTGGAGAATCAACCCCGGGCCTCCTTCTCGCCCCTGACGAGCCCCATTATCCTTGAGAAAAATTCTCTTCTCAGAGGCCCTTCAGGTGCAAACAGCATTATCACGATGAGGATCCCACCGAATACAGCATCGTCGTAGCTCCCGAAATACCCCCTCAGGGACAGAAAGTTAAGGCCAAGCCCCATGACAAGGGCCCCCCAGATATTCGCCATGCCTCCTATGGCAACTATTGCAACATACCTGACCGATTTCATCACCGATGCCTCGGAAGGCCCGATCCCACCATTATAATGCGTGAGAAAGACGCCTGCCACAGCTGCATAGACTGCACTCAGAATAAAGGTCCTGAGCTTATATCCCGAAGTATCAACCCCCATGGCATTCGCAGCGTCCTCGGCACCATGAATCGCCCTCAGTGCCCTTCCGACCCTGGAGTTGACCAGGTTTATCAGAAACAGCACCCCGATCAAAAGGAGTCCCCACGCAATATAATAGTTCATCACCCTTTCGGACATGTCCCCACTCACCCGGAGCGGACCTATTATTCCGAAGGGTGGAACATCGGAGATCCCATCGGCCTCACCGAAAAGTGGTGTACCCAGCACAACACGGTAGATTATTATCCCGAATCCCAGCGTGGCCATGGCAAGATAATGCCCCTTCAGTTTCAGGACGGGTATTCCTATCAGATAGGCAGCAACTATTGTGAAGAGAACCGCAAAGATCCCGGCATATATGGGCCTTACACTCATGATATCAGTCCCGTAGAGGTCCTGCCACCTCGAAAACATACCGAGCATATCCATGATCTTCATGACAGGCAGGTCTGCATAAGGCAGAAGGTTGAAGGTCGTAAGGACCGCCGTTATATACCCGCCCATGGCAAAGAAACCGGCATGGCCGAGGGAGATCTGTCCGGCATAGCCCATAAGTATACAGAGCCCCACAATCAGTATGGAGTAATAGACTGACATCGTTATCTGGGTAAGAAAGTATTCCTTGCCTGACGTCTTCAATACGACCTGCAGTATAAATACCAGGATTGCAAGAAGCCCTACTGGCAGATATCCGGCAACATTCCTTCTCATCAAAACTCCTTAAGCGCCATCACGTCGGATTTACCGAAAAGTCCGCTTGGTTTAAGAAAGAGTATCAGCAACAGGATGGCTATAGCGATTGCGTCCTTGTACGCTGCAGGCAACACCCAGATACTGAAGGATTCAAGTATCCCCAGGATGAGTCCTCCCACAACTGCCCCGACGCTGCTCCCGAGACCTCCCAGAATGGCAACGGTAAACCCCTTTATGGCAAGGCCCGTCCCGATATTATACTGGGTGTATGTTATGGGTGAGACCACACAGCCTGCCACGGCTCCGATCCCGGCACTCAGGACGAAGGAGAGAGTGACCATGTTCCCGGTACTGATACCGCAAAGGAGGGCGGCATTCCTGTTGTCAGAAGTGGCCCTCATCTTTCTCCCAACCATCGTATACCGGAAAAAGAGGCTGAGGCCGGCCACCATTACCGAGCAGACACCCACTGTCCAGAGGACCTGGGGCGAGACCCTCACGCCTCCGAAAGACAGGGATGTAATCTCGTTGCCCGTGAAGTAGGGAAGCGCCCTTACACTCTCTCCCCATATATGAAGAGCCACCTCTCTGATCAGGATTGAAAGCCCTATCGTTATTATTATCATCCTGAGGACCGAAGGAGAACGGAGCCAACGGATGAATATGATATCCATCAGTGCCCCTGTTATCATTGTTATTATTACAGCACCAAGGATAGCAAGCGGAAGGGGAAGGAAGGCATTGAACGACACCGCTATCATGCCACCGAGCATCACGAACTCGCCCTGGGCAAAGTTTATAATACCGGTGGTGTTATAAATGATATTGAATCCTATGGCGACAATCGCATAGATTATCCCATAGGTAAGCCCTGCAACAATATACTGAAGTAGAAGTTCCAGGCTCATAATATTCACATGATACCGGGAGTATCCCCGGAGAGGGGATACTCCCGGAAGGTTTAAGTGACCTTTGGATTACTCTTCAAGAAGGGTAAACTTGCCGTTCTTGACGGTAAGCATGGCAAAGGAGTCCATGTCAAGACCGTTGTGGTCTGTAGGGGAGAAGTTGAATATACCTCCCGTCCCGACAAAGCCTTTCATATTCTCTATGGCATCCCTCACCTTTTCTTTGTCAAGGCCGGCCTCCTTAATCGCCCTCACAAGTATCATGAAGGCATCATAGGCATGACCTCCGAAAGTGCTTACAGCTTCCTTATACCTTGACTCATAATCATTCTTGTATTTAAGGAGCACCTTCTTCTGAGGGTTTGAGTCGGGAAGGACGTCAGCAACCAGAAGCCTTCCGGCAGGGAAGATGATCCCCTCGGCAGCAGCTCCTGCAGCCTTTACATACTTGATGTTACCGAAGCCATGGCTCTGGAAGAGCGGCACATTCAGCCCGATCTGTTTCATGTTCTTGGCAACTATGGACTGGGCCGGCACGATGGACCAGTTCACAACAGCCTCCACGTTTTTAGCCTTCAGCTTTGTGACAAGGGCGGTAAGGTCAGTGGCCTTCTTGTCATAGACCTCGCTGATGAGGATCTTGATCCCGTACTCGGGAGCGATCTTCTCAAGCTGTTTCTTGCCGGCCTTTCCGAACCCTGTATTCCCTACAACCACACCGATCTTCTTAATCCCCATCTTCTTCATCTGTTCGTATATCTTCCTGACGGCAAAGCTGTCCTTCTGGGGTGTCTTGAAGACATACTTTGCAACGGGGTTGACGATCACCTCTGCAGCGGCACAGGAGAGAAGAATGGTCCTGCCCTTCTCTGCGATGTTCTTGATCTTCATTGTCTCACCCGATGTGGAAGGCCCTATTATTGCAAAGACCTTTTCCTCCTCAATCAACTGCTTCGCAAAGGAGATGGCCTTCTCGGGGTTTGCACCGGAGTCCTTGATGATGAGTTCTATCTTCTTTCCGTGTATCCCTCCCTTTGCGTTCACCTCTTCCGCAAGCATCTGAAGGGTCTTGGCCTCAGGTGACCCCAGGAATGATGCCGGCCCTGTCACGGCCAGTATCGCCCCCACCTTGATAGTATCACCTGCGAGGGCAGGCGATACAAGGAATGCAAGAACCAGAATAGAAAGCAGAATAACCCTGAATACCCTCATACAAACCTCCTTTGACAGATATCATCCCGTAAAACGGGTACAAAAGATATGTTATAGGCTCCCAACAATCTAACTTTATCACACTTAATATTATATGGTCTCAAAATAATTACAACAAAGAACAGGTTGCAGGCGGTGCTGGTGAGGACACCAAATTTAGCGATACCTCCAGTGCCGTTCAACAATGTATTGTCCATGGTATTAAACCTCACAGGACCGGTACTGTGTAATTAAATCCCATCGCATTAATTTGTGTCCGAAAAAGTACCGCCTGTTATACTATAAGGCATACACCTCCTCGCCCCTGAGTATCCTTACTCCGGCCTTCTGGAGCGCACTGATCGCCTTTTCCAGTTCGTCAAACCGGAAGATTATTATCGCATTTTCGCCACTCCTCTGTACAAAGGCGTACATATATTCCACATTGATCCCCTCACCCTCCAGGGCGTTCAGTATCCCGGCAAGCCCTCCGGGCCTGTCAGGAACCTCAACGGCTATCACCTCGGTCTTGCCCACGGTGAAGCCCTTCTCCTTCAGGAGTTGCTTTGCCTCTTCCGTTCTGTCCAGGATGAGCCTGAGGATGCCGAAATCCGCAGTATCAGCCAGAGAGAGGGCCCTGATGTTTATCCCGGCTTCAGAAAGTATCCGTGTTACCTCTGCCAGCCTTCCATACTTGTTTTCAAGAAATATGGATATCTGTTCTACCTTCATTTAAGCCCTCCTTTCAGATTTTCCTTTTATCTATAACCCTCTTGGCCTTCCCTTCACTCCTCTGGATCGTCCGCGGCTCAACAAGTTTCACCTTGCATGATACCGCAAGGGTCTCCTTCAGGTCCTGTTCGATCCTCTTGGCAAGCCCTTCAAGGACCTTGATCTCGTCAGAGAAGATCTCTTCGCTCACCTCTACCTGGACCTCCATCATATCGAGGGCACCCTGCCGGTCTACAATTATCTGGTAATGAGGCTCCACACCCTCAACACTCATCAGTACATGCTCAATCTGGGAAGGAAAGACATTCACGCCTCTTATTATCAACATATCATCAGACCTGCCGGATACCTTCTCCATTCTGTAGAATGTTCTTCCACAGATGCAGGGTTCAGCGATAAGCCTGGTGATATCCCTTGTCCTGTATCGTATTACCGGGAAGGCCTCCTTTGTAAGGGTGGTGAAGACCAGTTCCCCCTTCTCCCCATAGGGCAGGACCTCACCGGTTTCCGGGTCTATTATCTCAGGGATGAAGTGGTCCTCAAAAACATGAAGCCCCTCCTTCTTCTCAACACACTCTACAGATACACCGGGGCCTATTATCTCACTAAGCCCGTAAATGTCAACTGCGTCTATACCTAATTTCTTCTCAATCTCCTCGCGCATCTTGGGGCTCCAGGGCTCGGCGCCGAATATTCCTACCTTCAAATTGAGATCTTTGGGATCAATCCCGGAGTCATAAAGCACCTCGGCTATATTCAGGGCATATGAAGGTGTACAGGTAAGAACGGTTGAGCCAAAGTCCCTCATAATCATTATCTGCCGCTTGGTATTTCCCCCGGAGATAGGGATGACTGTCGCACCAAGCCGTTCAGCACCATAATGAAAACCGAGCCCTCCCGTGAACAGACCATAGCCATAAGCATTATGCACCACATCTCCGCTATTGACCCCTGCAGCTGCCAGGGTCCTTGCCATGAGTTCAGCCCAGGTCTCTATATCCTTTTTCGTGTAACCCACAACGGTCGGCTTCCCCGTCGTCCCTGACGACGCATGGACGCGGACAACCTTCTCAAGCCCGACAGCAAACATCCCGAAGGGATAGTTATCCCTGAGATCGTCCTTGACTGTAAAAGGAAGCTTTTCTATGTCCCTGAGTTCACGGATATCTTCAGGCTTTATCCCGGCCTCATCCATCTTCTTCCGGTAAGGCTCAACGTTCTGATAAACCCTCGTTACAACCTGCTGAAGCCTCTTCAACTGGATCGATTCCAGCGCCTCCCTTGGCATTGTTTCGTACTCTTCATTCCAGATCATTCTTGCCTGACACCTCCTTAAACAAGGTATATTGGTATATTAGATTATCAGGTTATCAGGTTACTCAGCCTCAAACCCGTTTTTTTTCCTCCCTATCCGCTACCCGCTCCACGCTATACGCTTTTTCGCCTCAACCTGTCTTTTCTCCCTGTAACATCTTCGCCATCTCCTCCCGGCCTCGAGTAAAGGCCCTGAGGTTGACATCTACAAATCTCTCTTTCACCCTCTCCTTTATCACTTCAGTATAAACATTCTCGTCCATGGGAAGAAAGCAGGAAAGCCCGCCGGTCATGATGGTATTGACAACCCTTACCTCACCCAGTTCACGGGCAATCTCAAGGGCATTCAACGGGAATACACTCACCCCCATCTTCTTCATCGCAGCTATCGGGTCTGGAGGATAATCCTCATTCCCGGCAGCAACCGACGGAGGGAGAATCTGCTGGGTATTCACTACTATCTTTCCTCTATCCTTGAGATAGCCGATATGTCGCAAGGCCTCGAGTAGTTCAAAGGAGAGGATGAGATCCGCTGTTGCAGGATCAATTACAGGCGAGTATACCTTTTTCCCGTAACGAAGGTGGGAAAGCACTGACCCGCCCCTCTGAGCCATCCCGTGGACCTCGCTCTGCTTGACATCAAAGCCTGCACGGAGAAGGACAGACGACAGTATCTCACTGGCCAGGATTATCCCCTGCCCGCCGACTCCGCATATTATTATATTCCCCTTCTCTCGCATACTCAATCAGTCCCCGACCTTCTCTATCGCCTTGAATTTGCAGAGAGGAAAGCACTGGCCACAGCCGTTACAAAGGATCGGATCAATCACTGAATATCCCTTCTGTTTCTTCTTGAACCCGAGTTTCTCTGCCTCCTCAGGCGTCAGAGAAACCCAGCTTATGGCAGGGCACCCTATGCTCAGACAGGCCCTGCACCCGGTACATCTCGGGGTTACAACCTGATAAACAGGCCGTTCTGCCCTCCTGACTTCAGGGAGAAGGGCACAGGGAGCCTTTGTAATGATCACCGACGCCTCCGGTCTCTCAATCTCCTGTTTTACTATTTTGTATGTCCTGTCTATGTCATGAGGATCAATCTCTATCACATTCTCAACTCCAACTGCCCTGCAGAGGGCAGCCAGATCAAGCATGATTGTTTCCTCGCCGGTAACGGTCCTGCCCGTAGCCGGGTTTTCCTGATGTCCGGTCATGGCAGTGGTTCTGTTATCAAGTATTATGACTGTAGTAATTCCTCTGTTATAGAC
>WFTX01000125.1 GCA_015485235.1 Nitrospirota bacterium
GAATTGTTTTGGACATCACTGATAAAATAATAATTCTAACTGAAAGGGAGAGTTATGACGAGTAAAGAGGTTCGTGAGAGTTTCCTTGCCTATTTCAGTGAGAAGGGACATCAGGTAGTGAAGAGTTCCAACCTCCTGCCATACGACGACCCTACCCTTCTGTTCACTAACGCCGGCATGGTCCAGTTCAAGGATGTCTTTCTTGGCCGTGAGTCCAGGGATTACTCCCGTGCCACATCCTGCCAGAAGTGCATGCGGGCAGGAGGAAAGCATAGTGACCTTGAAAATGTAGGCCATACGGCACGGCATCATACCTTCTTTGAGATGCTTGGAAACTTCTCCTTCGGCGACTACTTCAAGGAGAAGGCCATAGAGTTCGCCTGGGAACTCCTCACAGAGAGGTTCATGCTCCCGAAGGAAAAACTCTGGGCGACTGTTTACGAAGATGATGACGAGGCTGAGCAACTCTGGATAAAACTAACGGACCTCCCGCCAGACCGGATAGTAAGGATGGGGGCGAAGGACAACTTCTGGCAGATGGGTGATACCGGCCCCTGCGGCCCCTGCTCGGAGATAATCATAGACCAGGGTGAAGAGGCCGGCTGCGGCAGGGAAGACTGCGCCATGGGATGCGACTGTGACAGGTATCTGGAACTCTGGAACCTGGTCTTCATGCAGTATGACAGGGATGAGAAGGGGAACCTCACCCCCCTCCCCCACCCGAGCATAGATACAGGCATGGGGCTTGAGAGGATCACAGCCGTGCTTCAGGGCAAACTGAACAATTTTGATACAGACCTCTTCATGCCCATTATCAATGCTGCTTCCGACCTTTCCGGTGTGGCCTATGGGAATGCCTCCAGGACCGATGCCTCACTCAGGGTGATAGCAGATCATATACGGGCTGCCACCTTCCTGCTCTCTGAAGGGCTCGTTCCTTCCAATGAAGGACGTGGCTATGTCCTCAGGAGGATAATCCGGCGTGCCTCAAGGCATGCAAGACTCCTTGATATTCATGAGCCTGTCCTTCACCGGCTTATAGAGCCTGTTATAACAATAATGGGAGACGTTTATCCTGAGATACGGGATGAGAGGGAGAGGACCGAACAGTTAATGAGGATAGAGGAAGAACGGTTTACAAGGACCATCGAGATGGGAATGAACATCCTTGACGAGATAATCGAAAAGACCAGGGCATCGGGAAGCAATATAATCCCCGGTGAAGAGGTCTTCAAACTCTACGACACCTATGGCTTCCCCCTTGACCTTGCCCGCGATATCGCCATTGATGAGGATCTGACGATAGACGAGGCAGGATTTCAGAAGGCACTCCAGGCCCAGAGGGAAAAGGCCAAGGCAAGGAGTGTATCCCTCTTTGCAGCCGAGGAAAGAACGGTCTATCCCCCCTCATTGAAGAGTTCCTTCCGGGGCTATGATGTTACAGTGCTCAGAAGCAGGGTAACAGCCCTCTATCATGAGGGCAGAGAGGTGGAGAGCCTGTCAGAAGGGATGCAAGGAGAGGTTATCACTGAAGAGACCCCTTTCTACGGTGAATCGGGGGGACAGGTTGGGGACAGGGGTGTAATGGATTCCAGCGAGGTCCATCTTCATGTCACCGATACACTCAGGCCGAGACAGGACCTTGTGGTTCACAGGGTTGAAGTCAGAAGGGGTGTATTAAGAAAGGGAGACGAGGTCTCCCTCCAGGTTGATGAACAGCTCAGACTGGCCACAATGAGGAATCATACGGCTACCCATCTCCTCCACAGGGCGCTTCGTGAGGTTCTCGGAGAGCACGTGAAGCAGTCCGGTTCCCTTGTAACACCTGAGAGGCTCCGCTTTGACTTTACCCACTTCTATGGCATGTCGGATGAGGAGATTGAGAGGGTGGAAAGGCTGGTCAATGAAAAGGTCCTGGAAAACCTTCCGGTGGAGACGAGGATTATGCCTGTTGATGAGGCTATAGAGGCAGGCGCGATGGCCCTCTTCGATGAGAAATACGGTGACGAAGTACGTGTGGTGTCGGCGGGTGAATTCAGCCGTGAACTCTGCGGAGGAACACACTGTTCAGCTACGGGAGAGATAGGCCTCTTCAAGATACTCTCCGAAGGAAGCGTTGCCTCAGGCATTAGACGAATAGAGGCCATCACAGGAATGAACGCCTATGAATACAGCAGGGAACTGGAGACTGAACTCAAACATATCCGGGAGGTGCTCAAGACCGACAGACCCCTTGATCGGGTCGAAAAACTCACCGATGAAGTGAGACGGCTTGAAAAGGAAGTGGAGAGGCTTAAGACAGGCGGAAGCGGCGACATCATCGAAGAGGCCCTGCGGAATGCCATAGATTATCAAGGAGTAAAGATAGTAAGGGTATTTCAGGAGGGGCTCAATCAGAAGGAGCTGAGGCTGGTGGCTGACAGGATCAGGGACCGTCTCAAGTCTGGCGTTATCGTCTCGGTCTCCCGCGACGGCGGGCAGGCCGCCATGGTATGCATGGTAACAAAGGACCTTACAGAGAGATTCAATGCAGGAAAGATAATAAAGGCCCTTGCCGAGAGGGCAGACGGCCGCGGAGGCGGCAAACCTGACCTTGCCCAGGGAGGGACAAAAAACCCGGATAAACTTGAGGCTGCCCTCAAAGCCCTTCCTGATATTCTTCAGGAAATGAGAGGTTAAAGGCAGGAGGTCAATCCTGTTATACGAAATTTCTTGTCAGCAGTGAGTTTTATTCCGCTTGGAGGTGGTCATGAAAAAGGCAGTCATAATCGGAGGAGTCATAGTATTACTC
>WFTX01000126.1 GCA_015485235.1 Nitrospirota bacterium
AGATGTGTATAAGAGACAGGATTCAACCAGGATATCCCCCCCGTGCTCCCTTACTATCTTCTTCGAGATCGCAAGGCCAAGCCCCGTTCCCCTGGTCTTGGTAGTGAAAAAGGGGTTGAAGATGCTCTCCATCACCTCTTCAGGGATGCCCTCCCCGTTGTCCCTTACGGAAAGAATCACATCCCCGTTTCTTGCCTCTGTCCTCACTTCCACCTCCCCCCCTTCCTTTATGGCATCAAGGGAGTTTATCAGAAGGTTTATCAGAACCTGTTTGATCTGGTCCGGATCGACCCTGAGGGGAGGAAGGCGGTGATAAAGGTTCTTTCTGAGTATCACCCCGTTTTCCTTAGCCTCCGGCTCAAGGAGGTCCACCGTGTCCGAGACGATGAGGTTCAGGTCTGACTCCCTCGGCCGGGGAACGACGGGCCGGGCAAAATTCAGGAGTGTGGTAGTCAGGGCATTTATCCTCGAAACCTCGTCAGAGATGATTTTCAGAAACTCCCTGATAAGCTCACCCCTGAAGTTGTTCCTGAGATAAGCAGCCGCACCGCCTATCGCATTCAGGGGATTCTTTATCTCATGGGCGAGCGTGGCAGCCAGTTCACCAGTGGCAGCCAGCCTGCTCAGTCTCTCCCTCTCCTCCATCGAATCACTCAGCCTCACAACCATCTCGTTAAAGGCCTGGGAGAGTTCCCCTATCTCATCGCTCGTCCTGACTTCCACCCTGCTCTGGAAGTCTCCATCTACAAGGCGGGCAACGGATTCCTTCAAGGAAATGATAGGCCGGATCAGCCTTATTATGATACCCAGGCCGAAGATCAGTGCCGCCACGAGGGTGACAAGCAGAAGAAGGAATACCATCAGCCTCCTGCCCACAAAGTTTATGGGATGAATGTTCTCATAAAAGACGACAGACCCGAAGACAAAGAGGGGGATTGCGGCAAGGAGGCTGAATGCCACGAGCACCCTGTAAAGTATGCTTCCCCCCAGGAGCTTGAGTTCTTCCCTGTTCATGCTGAAATACAGGATCCCGAACCCGAGGGGCCTCAGGATGTGTCCCATGAACCAGACCTGTGAACCAATACTGGCCGGGAAGAAGAGGAAGATACCTGAAACACATATAAGGGCGTGTCCGAGTCCTGAGAAGAGGAACCTCCCCTTCCGCGTCCTGTAATAGATGGCCACATATATCATGAAAAGCACGCCGGAGAGATAGGCGATGGATATCCAGACCAGAGGCCTGAACTCCCCGAATATGGGAAAACGGGATGAAACGCCGGGAAAGAGCAACACAAGAAGGGGCAGATACAGAAAAGGCAGGAACCTCTTTGACCGTGGTCTCTCCGAGGAAACGGCTGTTATCAGCACAAGCAGACCGAGGACATAACCAAGAAGGGTCTGGTAAAGGAGGTTTTCATCAAGACTGAAGGCGTGAATGAGGGCATGCACCGCACTGTTCAGCCCCAGGAGTGTAAAGGCAGCGCCCACCAGGAATATCCTCGAGCGGCGTTCTTCCTCTGCTCCCAGACCATGGCTGGTCCTGAAGGCCCTTATGGCAACAAGGGCGCAAATCAGGGCGATAAAGAGTTCCTCTCCGATATGGTAGGAGATCAGTATCTCCCGCAGGAACTCCTCCCCTGTTCTGGTGAGTCCTTCTGTCATAAAGAAAAAATCTCCGCGCCTCTTCTAATATTATACCACAATCCACGACACACCAGACACTTCCGACAAACAGAAAAAGAGACTGAATCCTGTCCTTTACAGACCAGCCAGATCATGGAGATGGCCCGAACAGGACAGATTATCCGCCTTTCTCCTCTTATAACGGTATGGTATATATCTTGCTGATATTACTCTAACATTTCCCCCCTGGGGGGTAAAAAAAAGAAAGGGAGGTAAAGTATGAGGGCAAGACTGGTATTAACAGTGGTTCTTGCAGGGGTAATGCTCCTTGCCTCGACATCCTGGGCCGCCAAATGGGCAAATCCTGATCTACTCGTCACCCCGGAAGTGGTAAAAAAGAACATTGACAAGCCTGACTGGGTGGTGGTGGACTGCCGGGACCTGAAGGACTATGTAAAGGGTCATATCCCCGGAGCGATCAGCTTCGGAAAGCGCTGCAAGAAGGCTCTCCGTGACTCCACGGCCAGGGTATGGAGGGATACGTCAAAGTACGAGAAGCTCCTCGGGAAGGCTGGAATCGGCAATGATACCCATGTTGTTTTCTATTACGGCAGCATAAAGGATTTACCCGATGCCACAGTGGGGTTCTGGGTGCTTGAATACCTTGGACACGACAAGGTCCATGTCCTGAACGGTGGGGTTGATGCCTGGAGAAAGGCAGGCTTCAGGCTGGACAAGAAACCCGTCAAGAAGTCCCCGAAGACATTCAAGGCAAAGGTGGTTCACAGCAGGTATGCATCCTCTGACGAGATCCTCCAGATAGCCACCGGTAAGAAGAAGGTTAACCTGATAGACTCACGTACCCACAAGGAGTATGTAGGTAAGGACTGCCGGGCGATCCGGTGCGGCCATGTCCCTAATGCAACCATCAATGTCTCCCATCTGGACACATTGAAGAAGGTAAAGGACAAGAAGACCGGCAAGATGAAGCCCGTCGCCTACCTTGATCCTGATGTGGTATCCAAGGCCTTCGGCAAACTGGACAAGAACAAGAGGACCATCGGATACTGCCAGACCGGGACAAGGTCCACCCTCACTTATCTTGAACTCCGGCTCCTGGGGTTCAAGGACCCTGCAAACTGGGATGAATCCTGGCGGGTCTGGGGCTCTCATTACAATGACTATCCTGTGGAGGCCCCAAACGGCGAGCAGTGGTACAATTTCGCAAAGGTGAACAAGACACTGAAGAAGCTTTCAAAGAAGGTCAAGGCCCTTGAGAAGAAACTGAAGGGCAAGAAGAAGTAAGATCTATAACATTTTCAGGTGAGGAGGGCTGCGACCCTCCTCACCTGAAAACATCTACCTTTCGGGCTGATGACTGAAATAACCAGGAAGACAAGCGTAAACCTGATACTCCAGGAGCATCCGGAACTTACGGATTTCATGATGGACCTCGGCCTCTGTGGCTGCGGCCATGATTCGAGTCTCCGTTGGACCGTTGAAAGGGTTGCATCTGAAAAGGGACTCGACCCCGACCAGCTCGTAGAAGAACTCAGGAAGAGAACCTCCTCCTGAGCCATCCCCCTGCCGATCATTAAAGTTTTCTCCTTTTACAGCCGACAAGAAAATCAAACTTTGAGACCTTCAAAAGGGTATAATACTACATGAAAAGATACCTTTATCTCCTTATATTCCTCTTTCTCCTCGTCTCCCTCTCTGGGTTTCTCCTCTCATGGTACACAATCTCGGAACTTCGGAGTTCCCTCTCCGTAATGATTGAGGCCGGAAGAAGCATGGTACTCAGGGACAGACTCCACATCGGGGTGGAACAGATGTTCAGGCTGAGGTCAGTAGGTGTAAGCACGGAGGAGCTGAGCAAGGAATTCCGGTCCATCGGTGCTGTCACCAGTCAGTGCAAGGACTGCCATCACCCTGAAAAGATTCAGAAGGAGGTAAATGAAATTCTTGAGGGAGTTGAGAGACTCCAGACAGAAGGGTTTCCCCTCGAAGCACTCCAGGAACTGACAAGCCGGACTGATGAGGCATCGGAAGAGGGACAGAAACTCATGGAAAAGCGGAGTCTCCAGGCCCTGCGATTAACGAACTGGATATTCCCCCTCTTTATCGGGACTGTTTTTCTCCTGCTGACACTTCTGGTCCTCTTCACCATACTGATCACCGCCCGGGTGCAGAACTATATCGAGGAGGTACTTACAGCAACAAGAAAGATAGCCGAGGGCAAGGAGACGACAGGGGAGGGCTTCTCAGGGGAGTTCAGTCCCCTCGGTGATGCATTTCTTCACCTTCAGAGAGAGATCCGTATAAGAGAGGAAAAACTCCTTAACTGGTCTGAAAGGTGGCAGAAGACCTTTGACTCCATAAACGAGATGATGGCTGTGACTGACCACGAAGGCAGGATAATCCAGATGAACCGGGCATTCAGGGAGGGATTTCCTGGCGCGGAAGAGGGGATGAGCCTGTATGAGACGGTCTGTGAAGGGTTTGTTGCCCTGGAGGACTGCCCGATCGAAGAGACCCTCAGGACAGGAAAATCCATACATCGGATACTTGAAGGAGAGGGCCGGACAATACGGGCCTCCACCTACCCACTTACCGGTGAGTCCGGAGAGACCCTGGGCGGGATCTGGGTCGGACAGGACATCACAAGGGAGAGGGAGATGGAGGAACGGGCGATCCAGTCAGAAAAGCTGGTCGCCCTTGGAGAACTTGTGGCAGGGATCGCCCATGAACTGAACAATCCCCTCTCTGTCTCACTCGGATATTCGGAGATACTCCTTGAAAGGAAAGACCTGCATCCTGAAGACCGCCGGAAACTGGAGAAGATCTTTGACTCTACAAGACGGGCATCCAATATCATCCGTAACCTCCTCGAGTTTGCCAGACGACGTCCCCCCAGGAAGGAGGAGTGCAGCCTTAATGAGATCGCCGAGAGGATGATAGACCTGATGATCTATGAACTCCAGTCTGACGGGATTGATCTACGGAAGGACTTCAGGGCACTGAGGCCCGTGATGGGCGATCAGACCCAGCTTGGCCAGGTTGTACTGAACCTGCTCAAGAACGCCCATGACGCCCTCAGGGATTCCGGGAAGAGGGAGAAGGTTATCCGTGTGGAGACCGGAGAAACCGGGGAAGGGGCCTATATCGCCATCTCCGACAACGGACCCGGCATCCCGGAAGACCTCCTCCCCAGGGTCTTCGAGCCCTTCTTCACCACAAAGGATGTGGGAAAGGGGACCGGTCTTGGACTGAGCATCACCTACTCCATTGTAAAGGGGCATGGCGGTGAAATCAGAGTTGACAATCTCCCGGAAGGTGGAGTACGATTTATGGCGATCTTTCCGGTCATGGTGGGTATGGGAGATGAAAAAGAGGATCCTCATAATTGATGACGACCCTGATGTTGCTGAGGTACTGAGTGTTTATCTTGAGAGTATGGGTTACGATGTTGATATTGCCGAAAAAGGGGCCGACGGAATTGAGGCATTGAAGGTGAGAGACTATTTCGCCCTCTTTACTGACTACATTATGCCTGACCTGAAGGGAGACAGGATTATCTGGGAGGTGGCAGAACGGGACCCCCGGATGAAGGGTCGCCTCTTTCTGATAACCGGGGCACCTGTTGAGCCTGAGGTGAGACAGACAGTAACCGCCTCTGGGGGACAGATCATAAGAAAGCCCTTCACCCGTGCAACCCTTCTGGAAGCACTTGAAAAGAGCTGAACAGCATCCCCTCAGCAGATAAACTTCTGACAGAGTCTTTTAGTTAAACAGTCCAAGCCCTTTAAGATAGTAATACAGCATTGAAGCAGAAAGAATCACCTTAAGTCCCGTACCGGCCAGAAATCCGGCGAAAGAACCGGCACCTGATCTCAGGGCTGCCTTGATGCTCCTGCCTGAGAGCAGTTCTCCGAGAAAGGCACCCGCCAAGGGACCTATTATAAAGCCATAGGGAGGAAAGAAAAGTCCAAGCACCACCCCTATGCTGCAACCCATCACACCATACCTTGACCCCCTGAGCAGCCTTGCTCCATAGGCGGGAATCAAATAGTCCAGAAGCATCACAACGGCTGTTAACAGACCGTAGATCAACAAAAACTTTCCGGAAAAGGGATCCCTCGATGCAAAATACATAATAACAAGCCCTGCATACCCTATTAACGGACCAGGCACAACAGGAAGAAGTGCCCCCACCAACCCGGCAGATATCAGGAG
>WFTX01000127.1 GCA_015485235.1 Nitrospirota bacterium
AGATGTGTATAAGAGACAGATATGAGATAGAGGGCCTTATCCCGTTGCTTCCGGGAAGTCCCTCACCAATGAGGCCTGAAAACCTCCTGTATCATATCATCTTCACTGCCGAGACCCACAACTTCCCAACCGGTGTGGCTCCCTTCCCGGGAGCTGAGACGGGTACGGGCGGGAGGATAAGGGACGTCCATGCAACGGGCAAGGGAAGCCTCGTAATAGCAGGCACTGCTGCCTACTGTGTGGGGAACCTGAGAATTCCCGGGTATCCCCTTCCCTGGGAGCCGGAAGACTTTGTCTATCCCTCCAATCTCGCCAGCCCTCTCCAGATAGAGATAGAGGCAAGCAACGGGGCATCAGATTATGGTAACAAGTTCGGTGAACCGTTGATCCAGGGCTATACAAGGAGTTTCGGCCTCAGGATGCCTGACGGTGAGCGGCGGGAGTGGATAAAACCTATAATGTTCACCGGCGGGGTAGGCCAGATGGATGACAGGCACCTTCAGAAGGGTGAGCCTGAGAAGGGGATGCTGGTGATCAAGATAGGTGGGCCGGCCTACCGGATAGGCATAGGCGGTGGGGCTGCCTCAAGCATGATTCAGGGTGAGAATGTCGAGGAACTGGATTTCAGCGCCGTCCAGCGGGGCGATGCCGAGATGGAGCAGAAGCTGAACAGGGTCATAAGGGCCTGTGTCGAGCTTGGTGACAAAAATCCGATCGTGAGCATTCATGACCAGGGTGCCGGTGGAAACTCCAATGTGGTGAAGGAGATAATATACCCTGCCGGTGCAAGGATAGAGATAAGAAACGTGCTCCTGGGGGATGAGACCCTCTCGGTGCTTGAGATATGGGGAGCTGAGTATCAGGAAAATGATGCCCTCCTGATCCGGCCTGAAAGCCTTGAGCGGTTCAGGAGCCTCTGTGAACGGGAGAAGGTCCCCTTCTCTGTGATAGGCGAGATAACCGGAGACGGCTATATAATCTTACATGATGCCCTTGACGGGAGTACTCCCGAGAACCTCGAACTTGAGAAAGTTCTCGGGAAAATGCCGAGGAAGACATTTCACCTGAACAGGGTGAACCCCCGTCTCGAGCCACTCCGGATACCCGAAGGTGTAGGGGTGAAAGATGCCCTTCACCGGGTGCTCAAACTTCTCTCAGTAGGCTCAAAGCGATTCCTTACAAACAAGGTGGACAGGAGTGTCACCGGCCTTATAGCCCGTCAACAGACAGTGGGACCCCTCCAGTTGACCCTTTCCGATGTGGCGGTTGTAGCCCAGAGCCATACGGGCTATACGGGGGCGGCCATCTCCATAGGTGAACAGCCTCTGAAGGGACTGATAGATCCAATGGCAATGGCAAGGCTCTCAGTCACAGAGGCCCTGACGAACATTGTCTGGGCAAGGGTCTCCGGACTTCAGGACATCAAGTGTTCCGGGAACTGGATGTGGGCTGCGAAGCTGCCGGGAGAGGGGGCGAGGCTCTATGATGCGGCGGTGGCGTTAAGGGATATACTGAATGACCTCGGTATCGGGGTGGATGGCGGGAAGGACAGTCTCTCCATGGCCGCACTCGTGAAAAATCCTGACGGGACCTCTGAGGTGGTAAAGTCCCCGGGGACGCTTGTGATATCCGCCTATGTGACTGTACCCGATATAAGAAAGGTGGTCACCCCCGATATAAAGGGATCCGGAGGGAGCATTCTCCTTCATATTGATCTGGGTGGGGGCAGATGCAGGACAGGCGGGTCCGCCCTTGCCCAGGTTTTCGGGCAGGTGGGTGATGAATCTCCTGACCTTGACGATCCTGTCCTGTTAAAGAGGGCCTTTGAGGCTGTGCAGGAACTCATAGACCGTGATCTTTTGAGGGCCGGGCACGACATAAGTGACGGCGGCCTGATAGTGGCTGCCCTTGAAATGGCCTTTGGCGGTAACTCGGGGCTTGACCTGAATATAAAAGGTGATGCCGATCCCATTTTCCTTCTTTTTGCTGAAGAACCTGGGCTACTCCTGGAGGTGGAGAGGAGGGATTTAGAACAGGTGCAGTCCCTCCTTGCCGAGAGAAAGGTGGACTTCAGCCTGATTGGAGAGACCCTTGAGGAGAGAGTAATAAAGGTAAGTGTGAATGATAATGAGGTTCTCAATGCCGACATGCGGGAACTGAGGGCGACCTGGGAGGAGACGAGCTACAGGATAGAACTCCTCCAGTCCAACCCCGTCACTGCTGAGGAGGAATGGAAAGCCTCTTACGACCGTCAAGGCCCGACTTACCGGCTGACCTTCAACCCGGAAGATACACCCCGGGAGATACTTGAGCGGAAAGAAAAACCCCGGGTGGCGATAATCAGGGAGGAAGGCAGTAACAGCGACCGGGAGATGGCTTCTGCCTTTTTCAGGGCGGGCTTCGAAGTCTGGGATATCACGATGACCGACCTTGCTGCAGGCAGGATCAGCCTTGCCGGATTCAGGGGGGTCGCCTTTGTGGGCGGATTCAGCTACGCTGATGTGCTGGATTCTGCAAAGGGATGGGCAGGAGTTATCAGGTTTAATGAGAGTATATACAGGGCCTTTCAGGAATTCTACGACAGGGAAGATACCTTCAGCCTCGGTGTATGTAACGGATGCCAGTTGATGGCCCTCCTTGGCTGGGTGCCCTGGAGAGGGCTTGACGGCATAAGCCAGCCCCGGTTTGTAAGGAACCGCTCAGGGAGGTTTGAGTCACGGTTTTCCACTGTGAAAATCCTTCCGTCAGAATCGATTTTCTTAAGAGGCATGGAGGGTTCGATCCTGGGCGTCTGGGTCGCCCACGGTGAGGGAAGGGCTTACTTCCCTGATGAGAATGTCTTCCGGGAAGTCATGGACAAAGGGCTCGCTCCCCTTCGATACGTGAATGATGAGGGTGAGGAGACCGAGGTCTATCCCTTCAACCCCAACGGCTCACCCCTTGGGATAACTGCATTAATATCAAACGATGGGAGACACCTTGCCATGATGCCCCATCCTGAAAGGACATTCCTCAAGTGGCAGTGGGCATGGATGCCCCAGGAATGGAAGCAGGATATGAAGGCATCCCCCTGGCTCAGGCTCTTCCAGAATGCCCGGCTCTGGTGTGAGAAGAACGGATAGGTTGAGAGTGGTCCGGGCCTAATTAAGCCCGAACCGTTCAAGTATGCCGGTCTTTTCGAATTTTGTGAGATCTGCAGCCAGCGTTTTCTTTAGTTTCTTCCGTGTATCCTCTGAGAGCAGTTCAACAAGCTGTTTCTGGATCCTCTTGGGTGCCGAGAGGTACCACCTTTCAGGCTGGTTCTCCTCTATTACCCTTTCTATCCTGGAGGCTATCTTCTTGAGGACCTTCTTCTGTTCTTCCTGTTCAAAGTTGTGGAGGTCGCCGTAGCCCTTCAGCGAGTTCCTTTCACCGCCCATCCCAAAGCGGCCGGCCCTGTCCGTCAGTTTCTCACTCACGCGAATATGGGCTTCAGGGCTTTCAAACTCTTCAATTATCTCAAGCCTTGGGGTCCCCCGATCTGTCCGTTCAAAGGCATAGGCCTTGAAGTGTCCGAGGTCTGAGACTATAACAACAGGTCTCATGTCAGAACCTCCTTTCTTGAGGGCCTCCTCAGAGGGAGAGCCTCATTCGAAGAGTTTCACCAACTGGTCGGCCTTGCTTGCTATCCCCTTCTGGAGGTCCTCCTGCTCCCGTCTGTAACGGAAGAGTTCATCGGCTATATTGAATGATGCCAGTATCGATGCCTTCAGGGGTGTGATGCTCGGACTGGAGTCTATGATCTCCTTTATCTTCTTTTCAACAAAGTCGGCGAGCTCGAGTATGTAGTCATCCGTTGCATCACCCTTTATCTTGTATTTCTGCCCCAGTATGGTGAACTCTACGGTTCCCATCATCTGCTCCTTCAAATCTGGATGGTTTCCAGTTCAGAGAGAAGCTCCTCAAGCTGTCCCCTGACGGACGTCTTCTCCCCTTTAAGTCTCTCAATCTCCATGTTTTTCTCATTGAGGAGGGCTTCAAGCTCGGTTATCCTCCTCTCAAGCTCAGCCTTTTCCTCCTTGAGGGAACGGACCTTTTCAATAGCTGAGGCGATTTTCTCCTCGAGTCCACTCAGTGATTCCACTTTCTGAACCTCCTTATCCTCAAATAGTAATCCCATAGGATATTATATCATGTTTTCTCCCTCATTCTGGTAACCTCGTCCTCCCTCCCGATACTTCATTATACCATCTGTCGATCACCTCTTTCATCGCCTTTGCGTTGAAACCATGCCATCTCTTCCTTTCCTTTCTGTCTCTGAGGAGGACGTCTTTGAACCTCCTGAAGGCACCGCTGCCGTTCAGAGACGCTGCAAGTTCTTTTCTCAGGACCGGGTCTTTGACAGTCATTGCAAATCTTGTCATCACTTCAAATGCTTCGTCTGAGTCCCGTTCCGGAATTCGTATGAACCGATTCGGGTAAAGAAGGACCTCTACAGCCTTCTCGACTACCTCTTCCTCCTCGACTGTCAGATCTGCATCCATATTGACCTCACTGTCGAAGACTGTACCCATTTCGTAATCCTCTTCCAACTCGTGATAGAGCTTCCTCAGTGCTGCTTTAAGCAGAGATACGGGAATCTCCTTCACCTCTCCGGTGACCAGGTCAAGATAGTAGTCGAACCTGTCTCTCCGGACATCCTCCATCGCCTTCTGTATCCTGTCGTAAGAAAAGGCCTTGCCCCTGTTCATTTTCTATCAGCCCCGGAGTTGTGATATAATATCCGTGATTTATTATAGAACATGTCCGGTACAGGATGCCGTCCAGACTCTTCACTGCTCTTATGGAAAAGGCAATTCCTGCTCATAATGAAGGTGTTTCTTCCAACATAGGGCAGGACAACGGAGTTTGCTCTCGCTGTACATACCCACTCAGAAAAAGGAGAGAAAGACATGGGTTTTATTGACAGTATCGTGTCATACTTTATAAGTTCAGGCGAAGAGGAGATACCGAAACTCGGGAGGAACGATCCCTGCTGGTGCGGTAGCGGGAAGAAATACAAGCGCTGCCACCTGGAGGAGGATGAGAAGAAGAGATCCCGCCAGCGGGCACAGACATGCACTACCAGTTGACAGACCTCCCGAGGGTGAGGTTCACCTTCTGATATGGGAGAAAAAAGGGAATTCCAGCCCCTGACAGGGGCGGACAGGTTGTCGGTTTTTCTTTACAGGACCGGCATACTCCTTACCGGTCTGCTCCTGGCTGCAGGAGCATGGTTCTATTTCAGCCAGGGAGATGTGGAAGACTGGGAAGTCCTGGCTGAGAGGGCCCGGCCTTGGGGGGGGATTTATGTGTTGTTGCTCTTTATATCAGCAGGGATCACATCTTTCACCATTCACCTCTATGTGAAGAAGTTCAGAATTCTCATAAAGAGGCTTTATCTGTTGTCAGTGGTATTCCTTGTTGCTGGTATCCTCTACAAAGGGGCAGGGGATCTCGGCTGGCTCTTCTTTTCTCCCTGGGGGATCCCGTCACTGCTTCCCCTTTCACTCTGTATCGGTTTTGTAGCCGCCAAGGAGGCATTCTGTTTCAGGATGGTTGAGGGGTATATTATTGCAATGTTCCTTCCCTTTACAGTTCTGGTAATCATGCTCAGGCTTGTCGCACCTGCTGTGGGGGGGGTGATGATATATCTGATTACATTTTTGTATCTTCTGTTCATGGTCAGAAAGATTCCAATGCCCTTTGCTTTTGATATAGGAGACAAGAGCGCCTATGAGCAATAAAAAACACCCTGAAAGAGACCGGCTTTGGTGAGTACGGGAAAGACGCTCCTGATCGTGGGCCCCAGGGTTCTTATCTCGCCTGAAGTCGGTGAAGAGAGGACATCGGCGGGGCTTTATCTCCCACCAACTGTAAGGGAGAAGGAAGAGGTGCAGGAAGGACTTGTAATAAAGACAGGCCCGGGGTATATCCTGCCGGAGTCGGGACAGTCCGATGAGCCCTGGATGGAGAGGAGAGAGCCTGCATATTTACCCCTGGAGGCAAGGGAAGGAGACTATGCCATATTCCTGAAGAAGGACGCTGTTGAGATTGAATACGACGGTAAGAAGTACCTGATCGTTCCACATTCCGCCATCCTGGCGCTTGTCCGTCCTGAACTCAGAGAGTAGGAAGGAGGAGGTGGTAGAGTCTTGAGCCTTTTCTGATGTTTTAAATTTAACTGTAAAAAGGAGGTTGGTCTATGAAATTGCTCAAATCGATCCTGTCTATGGTGGTTGTTTTATCCCTTGCTGTTTCTTTTTCGTCTGTTGTCTTTGCAAAGGCAAAGGATAAAAAAATCGTACCTGAGCATGTAAGGATCGCCATAAAGAACATGAGCCTTAAGAAGGAGAAACAGGAGAAGCTCAATGCTATTGTAGAGAAATTTTATGCAAAGAGAAAGGCCCTCAGAAAGGAGAGGAACAGACTTCTTCGTTCCTACAAAAAGAAAATCAAAGCCAAGGAGAAGGTTGATTATTCCGGGTTTGTGAAGGAATATGCGAGAATCACTGAAGACCTTGCAAAGGTGGAGATGGATTATATAAAGGCCCTACAGTCTGACCTCACAGACGAGGAGTTTACAGACTTTTTTCTGAATATCGTCAAGGCGAGAAAGGAAATCAGGAAAAACCAGGCAAAAAAGAAGCTTCAAAAGAATATATCAGGCCAGTCTCAAAAATAATAAAGTCAGCACTTTTATGATGCTCAGCGTTGCCGGGGCCGTCTCCTCTTGAGGGGACGCCTCATCTTCTTCTTTTTCTTTTTGTCAGCGCGGGTTGATCCTATCAGTGGCTTCTTGTGCTTTTCTTTGCTGGAGTCTTCTATACGGTAAATAAAGGAGTCATCTTCATCACCTATCAAGATGGAGTTTTCAGTGATCTCAAGCACCCTATAGCCGGATATCTTATCCTGTTCTTTTATCAGTCGTTGCCGTTTCCCTCGTCCCGGCGTGGAAAGGGGATTTTTTTTGTCTTCAATCAGGGCAAGACGGGTGTCGCCGGAAAGGATGGTTCCATAGATGATTATATCAGGCTTTTCCTTTTTTGTATCCTCAATCGATGTTTTGCTTTCCCTGGGTTTCCGGTCCGGATGAAACAGGTTTTTCTCTGAAACGATACTGTACTCCTGAGGAGGAGCTTGAGTGCTTGCCCCCGGCTTCTTTGGTTTCTCCGGGACTGTTTTTTTGCTGCTTCCTGTATTGATCCGAGTGTTAAGCTCCTCAGCAGGGAATGTGAAATCGCTTATTTTTCTGTAGGTTCTATAAAGAGAGACTGACAAAAGCAGAACAATTGTAAACAGAAGAATGTTTATTACTGTGAAGTGTCTCATAATGTTTGATCTTTCTGAATGTATTTATAAATTGTAGAAATATATATTACCATAATTCCTCGACAGGGGGTGGAGAATCAGTCTTTTTCGTCATTTGAGTCTCGAGAACTGTTCTGTTTCCTGACTTCATATTCCATAAGTGATATCTGCTGTGTGAGTTCCTTGACCTTGCCCTTCAGGTCAGAAGTAACGAGGGAGAAGTAGAGCAGGGCTACTACGAAGACAATAGAGATAAGGAGG
>WFTX01000128.1 GCA_015485235.1 Nitrospirota bacterium
ACTCTGGTGTTGGTCCGAGAAAATCGATTCTGGGGCATATGGTGAAGCCAATTTTTTGACAGAATTACCTCTACACCTTTCAGCCATCAAAAATTTCTTGACAAATGGGTCGCACTACAATACATTCCCTCCCCTTTCATCCCCCCTGTCTTACAACTTTATAGTACACTATAAAAATTCTTTAAAAATTTCCGATAAAACTTTTAAACGTTTTACTTTACTCCTGCGTCTGTACAGGTGAGATGAATGAAAGACGAAATACTCATCGATCAATATCTGAGAGGAAACGAAGAGGCCTTTGAGATGCTGATGGCAAGATATGAAAAAAGGATATTCTCCTACGTAAACTCCATGGTGAACAACACTGACGATGCAAGGGACATCACCCAGAAGACCTTTATCAAGGCCTTCAGAAAGGTCTCACGCCTTAAGGATAAAGCCCAGTTCCGGAACTGGCTCTATAAAATAGCGGTAAACCAGACGAGGGACTTTTTCAGAAACCGGTGGGATGAGGCCCCGGTCGAGGAACATGATATCCCTTCTGAAAATCCGTCACCGGAGAGATCTGCGATAAACCGGGATCTCCTTCTGAAGGCAAGGAGATGTATCGTCAGTTTACCGCTCAGGCAGAGAGAAGTGCTGATTCTGAAGGTCTTCCATGGAATGACCTTTCCTGAAATCGCCGAACTGCTCGGCGGGAAACCGGAGACCATGAGGGCAAACTTCCACTTCGGAATGAAAACCCTCAGAAGCAGGCTCCGGGAGGGAGGTGTCGGTTATGAGATGTGAAGAGATATGGGAAGTTCTGGTTGAAAGGTATGGTGAGGGCAGGGAGATCACTGAAGAGGTGGAAGAGCATCTTGAAGTCTGCGAAAAGTGCAGACTCGAACTAAAAAACATGCAGATTATGGGAATTCAATGACTTTTAAAAAAGGTGAAGAGATGACGGAGATTTCGTGTAACAGGTTCTGGGAGACTGCCGGGGAGTCATTGCCGGAATATCCTGAAGGCACTGCTCTCAGGGAGCATCTAAGTGGGTGTGCTCACTGCAGGGAGGAGTTTGAAGATCTCAGGCTGCTGATGGCTGAACTCGGAGCCGGCTTTGAAGGCCCTCAGGAGAGTGAATTCTGGCAGGGCATCAGGTCTTCCGTAAAGAGGGAACTCGATGAGATCGCCGGATCAAGGGCTGGTGGATTTTCCTGGCTGATTGACTGGTGGACCGGCGTTGCAGGAACTGTAGCCATAGCACTCCTCCTGCTTCTCATCCCCCCCGCTACTGATCCCGGCAGGCATATCCAGCCTGATGAGTATCTCGCTGCCCTTCCCGGATACACTGGCATCTGGACGGAGTATACGGAATATGAAGAATACGGCGATGCCGATACCATAGCCGGGGCGGAATACATGACAGGGATGACCGGCTGGTCTTCGGTCCTGATGGATCTGTACGACAGCAGAACATAGTGGAAAGGAGGAAGAAAATGAAAGGGAGAATGGTTGCATCACTTCTGTTTCTGAGCGTTGTATTTACAGGCTGCACCACTGTTGTGAAGGCACCACCACCCCGCCACCGGCCTGCAAAGATTGGGTGCCGTGATGTCTGGGTCCCCGGCCACAACAACAGGCACGGTGTCTGGATAAAAGGTCACTGGGAGAAGAGGTGCCCGTAAAAACCCGATCAGAAAGGAGGTTCTGCATGAAGGCATCAGGAAAGATCACAGGATTGTTGATATTGCTTTTCCTTCTATCCGTGGCATCGGCCCAGGCCATGTCCGCCGGCAGTGCCCAGGGAAGACCCATCGGAGCAAAAGGCCCCCGTTACGAACTCTGGAAGGACAAATCGGGCTGGCACCTTCGCTGGACCGGAAGCGGCAGAGGACACCATTTCGAAGGAAGGCTCCATGCGCCTGGAGGAGAAATCATTATCATCAGGAAGGTATCAAAGGAGGAGAATGACCGGATCTGGAGAAAGGGAAAAACCATCCATATCAATGCCCGTGCCTCCGCAGGTTTTGACGGACTGGATTTCCAGTGGAGGGGCAGGGAACTGGTAGTTGAACTCACCATTGACGGAATTTCAAGGCCCGGCAGGATCTTTGTCGGAAAATCCATGATCCATCCTCAGAACCATCCCTTTGTCATCACCCGGTATCAGAAGGTACCAAAAGGGAAGGTATGGGTCCCCGGCCACTACGGCCCCAGGGGAAGATGGATCCCGGGACACTGGAGGTAAAAAAAATGAGAAAACTTCTGCTTGCAACATTGATACTGCTTTTGGTGCCGGTCAGTCTGAAGGCCGCCCCCCTGGACGGTGAAAGGCCCGGCAGGTTCAAGGAGAAGATCGTGACCATGAGAAACTGGGAACTGATGGATGTCTTCGACCTGAGCGAGGAGAGGGCCCAGGAGGTCTTCTCCATCCTGAAGAAATACGACAATGAACGGGAAAGGTTGATAATGGAGAGAAGGGAATTGATGAAGGCACTGAAGAGAGCGGCATCAAACCCCGGAGCACCTGAAGACAGGCTGAAGGAACTTATTGAGAGATATCACGACCTCAACATGAGGATCGCCGAACTCCCGAAAAGGGAACTGGAGGGTCTGAGCAAGGTCTTCTCCACCAGGGAGCTGGCAAGATACATTCTCTTTTCCGAGCGATTCTCAAGGGACCTGAAGGCCGCTGTCTACAGGAAGCTGGATGAACGGAGGAGAAGAGGCCGAGACCCGTTCATGAGGTAAGAGGGATCAGACCCCCCACTCAAGCCTCGCTATTAGGGCTGACGGGAGGCCCGCTGCCGCCATCTTCTGCTGGGTCTCCCTGAAGTCATACTCCACCCGGATTATTTCCACACCATCCTCTTTCCACAGGGTATAGGCAGCACGGGGATCACGGTCCCGGGGCTGCCCCACGCTTCCGGAGTTCACAATATACCTGGAAGATTCTGAAACCGCCACCTCCTGGACAGGACCAGCAATCTCGCCTGAGTCTGTCAGTTCGATAATGAAGGGGATATGGCTGTGTCCTATAAAACAGAACTGTTCATCAAAGTGATGAAAGGCCCTCCAGGCATCCTGGAGGCTCAGGATATACTGCCAGGAGTCGGGGAAACGGGGAGTGGCATGAACGAGCATCGCTCCCGGCTCTTTCAGGGACTTCTGGATCTCGTAGCCCTTCAGGAGTTCCATCTCCTCATCCGACAACTGTTGCAGCGTCCATTCAAGGGCAAGGCGGGCATTCTCGTTAAAATACTCCAGTGGGGTATGACCAGTCACCGCCCGGTCATGATTTCCGGCCACCTTCTCAGCACAGAGACGTTCAATAAGGTTCAGACACTGCCCGGGATCAGGACCATAGCCAACTGCATCACCTGCAAAGAGAATCTGCTCCACCCCCCGGCCCTCAATGTCCCTGAGAACCGTCTCAAGGGCCTCAAGGTTGGCGTGGACATCGGATATGACGGCAAGAAGCATGGTGTATTGGTTATTGGTATATTGGTATATTTGGTGTATTGGTGTATTGGATTACTCAGCCTCAACCTTGACATCAGCCTGTTTTTTGCTGTTTTCCCTCCTCGCTCCCCGCTTTTCTTTACCTCAACCTCTTCCCGACCTTCCTTCTTATCTCATCGAGTATGCCGTTTATAAAGGAATGGGACTCTGAGGTGGAAAACTTCTTGGCTATCTCAATGGCCTCATTCAGCGTGACCGCCCCTGGTATGTCATCCCGGTAAAGGAGCTCATACACACCGAAGCGGAGGATATTCCTGTCAACAGGTGAGATCCTGTCTATCTCCCAGTGTGTTGCTGACCCCTTCACATGGCTGTCTATCTCGTCAAGGTGCTGGAGCACCCCCTGCAACAACTCTTCCGTGAATTTCCTGACCTGAGGGTCGGAGGGATGATTCTCCCAGAACAGGGCAAGCTCCCTTTCTCCGGGCGGCCTGCCTGTCATGTCAGCCTGATAGAGTATCTGGAGCAGATACTCCCGTGCCTTTCTTCTCTTCATTCAGCCGGCACCATTATCAGTTGGATTACCCGGTCATATCTTCTTCATGAGATTGGCCATCTCCATGGCGGTCATTGCGGCATCCCATCCCTTGTTTCCTGCCTTTGAGCCAGCCCTCTCTATCGCCTGCTCTATGGTATCGGAAGTTATGACCCCGAAGGCCACAGGCACCTCTGTCTCCATAGAGGCAAGGGCGACCCCCTTTGACGCCTCGGCGGCAACATAATCAAAGTGGGGTGTGGCGCCACGAATTATCGTTCCCAGGGCTATGACGGCATTGTATTTACCCTTTTTCGCAACCCTCTTAACCACCATGGGTATCTCAAAGGCGCCTGGAACCCTGATTATATCAATGTTGTTCTCCGAAGCCCCGTGCCTCCTGAGTGCATCAAGGGCCCCTTCAACAAGCCGCGCAGTCAGAAAATCATTGAACCTGCTCGCCACGATGCAGAATTTCAAACCCTTGCCGGTTACTTCTCCTTCAAAGACTCCCATGACATCCTCCTTTTCTGATATCCTGACAAATCATCACAATTTTTCTCATACTTCCTCAAGCATGTGACCCAGTTTCTTCTTCTTTGTCTTCAGGTACTGGAGGTTCCTCTTCCCCGGCCTTATCTCTATCGGCACCCTCTCCACGACCTCCAGCCCGTAGCCTTCAAGCCCTACGATCTTCCGGGGATTGTTGGTCATCAGCCGGATCTTCTTCACTCCCAGGGCGACCAGTATCTGTGCCCCTATCCCGTAGTCTCTGAGATCAGGCTTGAACCCTAATTTTATGTTCGCCTCTACTGTATCAAGGCCCTGATCCTGGAGCTCATAGGCCCTCAGCTTGTTGGCAAGGCCGATCCCCCGGCCTTCCTGCCGCATATAGAGGAGTACTCCGGCACCCTCCCTGTCTATCATCTCCATGGCATGGTGGAGCTGTTCGCCGCAGTCACATCTGCGGGAGCCGAAGACATCCCCGGTAAGGCACTCGGAATGGACCCTGACAAGAACGGGTCTTTCAGGATCTATATCGCCCTTGACAAGGGCGATATGGACACTGTCGTCCACCATGTTCTCAAAGGCGATCCCCCTGAAGTCTCCTCCATAGGCTGTGGGCATCTTGACATCAGCGATCCGCTTGACAAGGCTCTCCTTCCGCATCCTGTACTCGATAAGGTCCTTTATCGTCACGATCTTAAGGCCGTGCTCTTTTGCAAACTCCATCAACTGGGGAACGCGGGCCATTGTTCCATCCTCATCCATGATCTCACATATCACACCCGCCGGATACAGTCCGGCAAGACGGGCGAGGTCCACAGAGCCCTCGGTCTGGCCGGCCCTCTGAAGCACCCCTCCAGGCTTGGCCTTCAGTGGGAAGACATGCCCTGGTTTGGATATATCCTCAGGCCCTTTATCCGGGTCAATCGCCGTCAGGATGGTAGTAGCCCTGTCATGGGCGGAAATCCCGGTCGTGACCCCCCGTTTCGCCTCAATGGAGACGGTAAAGGCCGTCCCGAAGGGAGAGGTATTCTCGTTCGTCATCATGGGAAGCTGAAGCTGCTCCACCCTCTCGGGTGTAAGGCTCAGACAGATCAGCCCCCTTCCGTACTTCGCCATGAAGTTGATTGCCTCGGGAGTCACCTTTTCGGCGGCGATACAGAGGTCTCCCTCGTTCTCGCGGTCCTCATCATCCACGAGGATTATCATTTTCCCCTCTTTTATATCCTTTATCGCCTCATCAATCGTATTGAACCTGTACTTGCTCCTCATCAACTATCCTCCTTTGATCTATTTTCACCTTTTGCCTTCCCGTTGAATATGCACAGCGAGCGCATTTTTAATCGTATCGATCCCCCTGGTCTTGCTCGATACGAGTCCGTTTCGGACTTGCCCGTATCGTGGCCACGGGGTTCTTCATTAAGTTGATAGAGGCAGAGGATGTACACTCACGGAGCTTCCCCTGCCTGTTCAGTTATCCCGGGGTGTGCTCTGAAATTTTTCATTATCAACACCTGATGGTTCATGTAAGCGCATTCCTGTGTCGGCTCGGCGGAAACCGAACGGCCTTATCTACTCAAAACATCCTTCATACAACTGATCAAGCCTGTTAAGGCGCCGTCCATAACAGACTTCATCTACTCAGACATGACCGGAGCTTCATAATGAAAAATTTCAGAGCATACCCCGGGAATCATGCCGTTACATGAACCCTCCATCCTTCAGCTTCTTCACAAGCCCCTCTTCACCGGAGCCACCCATCATCTTCTCCACATACTTGCCTATTATATCAGTTTCCACATTTACCGTATCTCCAGGACCCTTCATCCCTATGGTGGTCACTTCCTCTGTATGAGGAATTATTACCACGCTGAAGAAGTCCTCACCGGTCTCAACCACCGTCAGGCTGATCCCGTCAATGGCAACAGACCCCTTCACAACGATATACCTCATCAGTTCCAGGGGGACCTTAACGATCACTTCAGTGGAATCCCCGGCCCTCCGCTTCCGGTATATCTGTCCAACACCGTCAATATGGCCTGAGACGAGATGGCCTCCGATCCTGTCAGAAAGCCTGAGAGCAGGCTCCAGATTCACATGCGATCCCCTTCTGAGTTCACCAAGGTTGGTTCTCTTCAGGGTCTCGTCGGAGATATCGAAACTCATCTCAACCTTGCCGTCAGCCTTCCGGCTGAAGGATGTGACGGTAAGGCAGACACCGTTGACGGCGATGCTATCACCAACAGAGGGCTCAATATCCATGGATGTAGAGACGGCAAGTTCGGTTATGCCTCCCTTCCGTCTTATATCCACCACATTCCCGAGGTCCTGTACTATTCCGGTAAACATGTGATTACTCTAATTATTCCGTCAGATCAATCCTGAAATGAAAGGTCTTCTGATAATATCCCATCAGATCAACCGTCTCCGACCATGAAGTCCTGACATTAACCCTTTTGTTCAATATACTAACCCGGATATCACCACATTCCACGGGCACACCTATCCCCTCTGCAGAATCACAGAGGAGTTCCTGATACCTCTCAGGCCTTGAATAGCTCAACCGTGCTATCTCCCTTGCCTCGGACTTGAAAGAATGATAGTGGTAATACGGAATGGAGAACTTGAAACCGGCATAGGCAAGCACTGTGACTACAATGAGGGTCACTACCGGCTTGAACCATCCATTCTGGTTAGAAAGATATCCTCTCATTTTATGAACCTCCCTATCCTTGAAAGCCTTGGCAGGTGACGTTTCCCGTCCCATGACCAGTATATGATAAGGGCCTTCCCCTTCACGGCCTTAAGGTCCACAAACCCCCAGTACCGGCTGTCATAACTCTGGTCCCGGTTATCGCCCATAACAAAAAGCTTCCCCTTCGGTACATAGACCGGTCCGAAGTTATCCCTGACATCCATCCCGATCGGCCTGGTATCATTGTCAGTATGCTGTATATAGGGCTCATTGAGGGGCTTGCCGTTAACATAAACCTTTTTGTCCCTCTCCTCTACCACATCACCTCCTACACCGATGACCCTCTTTATGAAGTCCCTGGAGGGGTCCTTGGGGTACTTGAAGACGATTATGTCACCTCTCCTGGGTTCCCTGAAGATGAGTATCTTCTTGTCAGTAAAGGGAATCCGCGTCCCGTAGATGAACTTCGACACAAGGATGTGGTCCCCGATCAGGAGGGTCGGTATCATTGAGCCCGAGGGTATCTTGAATGCCTGGACCACAAAGGTCCGGATAATCAAGGCAAGTATCAGGGCCAGGACTATGGCTTCAGCGTATTCCCTTACGATTCCCTTCTTCTTCATGCTCACTCCTCCACTTTCAGCACAGTCAGAAATGCCTCCTGGGGCACTTCGATTCTCCCTATCTGTTTCATCTTCTTCTTTCCTTCCTTCTGTTTCTCAAGGAGTTTTCTCTTTCTTGAGACATCGCCGCCGTAACATTTCGCAAGGACATCCTTCCTGAGGGGCTTAACCGTCTCCCTCGCAATCGCCTTGCTCCCTATCGCTGCCTGAATAACCACTTCAAAGAGCTGCCGCGGAATGATCTTCCTGAGCCTCTGGGCGACCTCCCTGCCCCTGTAATAGGCACTGTCGCGGTGGAC
>WFTX01000129.1 GCA_015485235.1 Nitrospirota bacterium
CTTTAATATCTGTCACAGGACGGGGCGGTTTCAAGGTGCCGGATGAGCCGGAGAGGGAGGATCTCCTTTAATGTCTCCTGAGAAATGATGCCTTCACCGTTACTTGCATGGCGATGCCTTTCAAGAAGGTCCCTGAACCGGAGTATCTCCTCAATTTGCGAGACCCTTCGCGGGCCCGGGATTATCACATGGACATGAGGTCTTGAGGCGATCCAGAGAAGGGTGACCACGGCAGTAGGGAGTTTTGCATCCTGGCAGAGGTCCCTGAGTCTCACACACCACTCAAGAACGGCCTGATTATGGAAGCAGGGGTTCCTCCTCCTGTGGTCCCTTTTCGTAAGACCGGATCTGCCCCTGCTGCTTGGGCTGTCAGTGAGAAGCCCCTGTTCGAGGGGGGAGATAATGGAGTTCAGACAGAGGTCCCTGCCTGCTTCCAGGATTTCGTCACTCCGGTGAAGGGGGTTGAAATGCACCTGATGGGGTATCTCCCTTTCTCCGGAGAGGTTTTCCCTTATCTCCGTAACACTGAGGTTGCCCACACCCCAGTAACGGATAAGCCCCTCACTCTTGAAATCCCTGAGGGCATCAATGCTTTCCCTGACAGACACCCCGGGGTCAGGCCAGTGGAGCTGGTAGAGGTCAATGTAGTCCGTGCCAAGGCGTTCAAGGCTTTCGTATAACTGGACTCTCAGGGACCCGGGACTGGCGGAGTGGAGGACCCTTCTTTCCTTCCATATCAGCCCGCCCTTTGTTGATATGAAGAACCCTTTCCGGTCCTTACGGATCAGCCTTGAGAGGAGTTCCTCTGACCTTCCGTGGGCATAGAATCCGGCAGTGTCAAAACGGACAATACCCTTTTCGGCTGCCCTCTGCAGTACCTTCAGGGATTCCCTCTCGTCATGGGGACCGAACCCCTCTCCCCCCATGCTCCAGGTGCCTATCCAGAGACAGGGAGTCTCAGCATTGCCAGGCTCAAGCGGCAGGGGCAGAGGCCTCTTCATAGAGTTCCCTTTCCGGTGGGGTGCTCATGATACCGAACCGCCTGTGCATTGATTCGGCGAAGACATAATCAAGATGACCGATTGAGTCAGGCCGCCATCCCAGGACCCTCTCCCACATATCCCATCGCTCCATGCATAGATAGACGAGGTTGTCCTTTGTGATGAACCTCTTCAACTCTCCATGGAGGAATCTGTACATCTCAACCCGGAGGGGCTTGACATACCTGATCTTGTTGTCATCTCCGAGGACCATCTCGGCAGAGGTGATATCCGTATCAGGATAGTTGTTCTCTATCAGTTTCTTCATCTCAGGGTTGAACCTGAGGGAGCCGATGGAAATCCAGGCTATCTGCTCAGGGGAAACCAGATCAAAGACCGCTTCAACGAGCTCCCTGTATCCCCTTTGCCATCCGTCATGAATGATCATCGGGTCAAAGTGGAGTCCTGTGAGATATCCGGCCTCAGAGACCTTTTTCATAGCCCCGAGCCTCTCATGAAGCCTGGCCGTGCGATGTTCCTCTTTACGGATTACATCCTCTGTGTTCAGCGACCAGGAAACCACGGTATGCCCCCTGTGTTCAAGACCGATGAGCGGCTCAACCCTGTCGGACTTGGTCTTTAGTTCAAGAATGGCGTTCTCAATTTCTGCAAAGCCCCTTACCAGTGCTGCTGCCTGGCCGGTTTCCTGCTCAAGGGCAAGACTGTCACCCAGTTCCCATGTCCCGATTCTGAAGAGCCTCCAGGGCTCAGAGGATACCCTTGCCTTTACCTCTTCCATGAGGATATTCACATCTGTGACCACCTTCATTGCACCGTCTGTGAGATAGTTCTGGAGAAAACAGTAGGTGCACTCAAAGGGACAGTTCTGGACAGAACCGAGGACATGGACATTACAGCAGAGGTATTTCCTGTTGAAGGTGGCGCAGATCCCCATTAGCTTTCCCTGCCGGGAGAGCTTCTGTAAAACCCCTTTGCCTTCCCTGAAGTCCATTAACCTATTATAATACTACATGCCTTTCAGGGACTGTCGGGATAATGAGGAGCCCTGCGACAGCTAAGGCAATTAATCTCCTCCTTACATAGAGATGCCGAAGGCATATTATGCATTCGCTGTGCATAATGAAGAACCCTGCGGCCACGATACGGGCAAGTCCGAAACGGACTCGTATCGAGCAAGACCGCAGGGTATCTTCGATATGTTGAGTGAAAAGAAACCAGATCTTGAATCCCATCTCAAATCTGCTATAATTATATTGATAAGAATCTGCGAAGAGTGAAGTTAAGGGAGGATATTATGGGAAGTGTAAAAGATGAGATTGTTTCCAGAATCAAGTCGCTGTCTGATACTGAAAAGATAGAGATAGTCGATACCATTTTAACCCAGCTTGACAAGCCTGATCCTGAGATAGACAGAATCTGGGCGGATGAGGCCCGTAAACGCTGGAAGGCATATAAGGCAGGTAATCTGGAGACAGTTTCCTATGACAAGCTAATGGAAAAGTACCGTGCCAGATGAACATCCGTTTTTTAGAACCCGCCCGGTCAGAAGTTGACGATGCTTTTTCATGGTATGAAACACTGTCTTCTGGACTCGGGAAAAAGTTTCTTGACGATCTTGATCGAACACAATAAGAAGGGTTCTTGCATATCCCTTAGCGAGCGTAGATATAGGAAAGGGACTCCGCAGATGTCTCCTCTCAAGATTTCCCTATGGCATAATCTACGGGATTGACTCTGAAACAATAGTAGTGGTTGCAGTTGCACATCTGCATAGAAAACCGCACTATTGGATAGAACGGCTTCCTGATCAGAATTGAGATGAAGAACCCTGCCCCTGGCTTTTTGATATAGGGCTGTCAAAAAGAATGGCTGATTCAGGGTGGTAAGGTTCACTTGCGGGAGCAGGTCATAGACCAGAACCCGCAAGATGGGATATAAGGTTTTTCCCATTTGCCTCACCAATTTATAATCTGATATATTGAAATATGCGCCTGGAAGAACAGACCTTCTTTCTCCTGATGTCTTGCAGAAGGCGGAACTGATGAAACTCACCATATTTGCCCGCCTTGCCCTCGGATATCTCCTCCTGGTCCTGCTTGTATTTTCCATCGGTGCCTTTTCCAGATACCAGCTCGATTCCGTAAGGGAGAAGACGGGCTCGATGATCCGGAACGACACCCTCCTCCTTGAGGTCCAGAAGAAACTCCTTGACAGCCTGCTCAGCGGCGAACGGAATGAAGAAAAATATGTTCTCCTTCATGATCCTGCACTTCTTGAAGAGTATCGGAAGGCAGAGGCTGCCTTTGTAAAGCACCTTAAGGAGGCAGGGGCTATCTCGACCTACCAGGACCTAAGGGAGCTTTTGAAAAAGATAGAAACATATCACAAAAAGTATTCCGAAACATTCAAAGAGGAGCTGGGCTTCATTATCAGGAAGGAGGAATACCCCCGGGATGAGTACAAGGAACGGAAGGAGAAGATAATAAGCGGGATCCTCACGCTCCTCAATGAGTTCAAGACCCTGAGCAGGGAACATATAATAGAAACGCTGAAGGAGATCGGGAGTGAGGAAGAGAGGGCTGAAAAGATGGTCACCTTCCTCACCATTGCAGCCATAGTCTTCGGGATCATCCTATCTGTAGTAATAACGAGAAGCATCCTCAGGCCCCTCTCCCAGATACGGAAGAAGACCGTAGAGATTGCAGAGGGGAGGATAGAGTCAGACCTCCATGTCTCAGGTCCGCCTGAGATCGGGGCTCTCTCTGAGTCATTCAACCAGATGTGCCAGAGACTCAGGGAGCTCGACAACCTGAAGGCGGACTTCTTCTCCACCATGTCCCACGAACTCCGGACACCCCTTACAACCATAAGGGAGGGAACAAGCCTTTTGAAGGAAAATACCGCCGAGGTACTCGATGCCCGGCAAAGAAGGATTCTTGAGATAATATCAGAGGAGAGCCGGAGGCTCATAGACCTGGTGAACAACCTCCTTGACCTGTCCAGGATGGAGGCCGGTATGTTAACCTATAACTTCAGCAGGGCCAATCTCATCCTGCTTGCAAGGCAGGTCATCAAGGAGATAGAGCCACTCGCTGAGTCGAGAAATATCCAGGTTAAAGAGGAGTTCCAGGATATCCCCGAGGTAGAGGTTGACCAGGAGCGGATACTCCAGGCCATAAGGAACCTGCTCAGTAATGCCCTCAAGTTCACACCTTCTTCCGGAGTTGTGAGAGTGACAGCAGAGAGGAAGAACGGCGAGATCATTTTTTCCGTGAGCGACCAGGGTCCGGGAATTCCTGAGGAATACAGGGAGAGGATTTTCGACAAGTATCAGCAGGCCGCCCTTCCCGAGGTGAAGCTCTACAAGGGGACAGGGCTGGGGCTGGCGATTGTAAAAAAAATAATTGAGGCCCACGGAGGAAAGGTATGGGTGGAACCGGAACAGGAGCGTGGAAGCAGGTTCTGCTTCTCATTGCCGGGATGATAGTGCTTGCCGGCTGCAGTTCCATAGTTATAGACAGAAGTGTGCCTGAGAAGGAGGTGCGTCCTCTGGTGCATCCCACCATAGGGTTTGACGAGATGGTAAGGGGTGAGTTCCAGGCCGCCATCCAGAAGAACCTCGACCTTCTTAAAGAAAGCAGGGAGAACACCACGTTGGCTGAGATATACTTCAACCTTGGCCTTCTCCATGCCCATCCCGGGAATCCGGGGAGGAACCTTGAGAAGGCAAAGAGATACTTCCAGCTTGTAATAACAGAGTCCCCCGACAACCCCCTTGCAGGTGAGGCGAGGATATGGGTCGGTATCCTCAAGCTTATCGAAGAGACAAAACAGGTGGACATCGATATCGAGAAGAAGAAGGAGTTGCTCAAATAGATGGATAAGGCAAAGGTCCTTATTGTGGATGATGACCGGAACCTCCTTGAGCTGATGAAGATGCGGCTTGAGAGTGCCGGGTATGAGCCCTGTGCTTTCGAGCGTGAGGATGAGGCCAGGCTGGCTGCGGAGAAGGAGCAGTTTGATATTGCGATTGTTGATCTTCAACTCGTCCAGACCGATGGTATAAGCCTGATGGAGGAGCTCCACCGGACTTCTCCGGAACTGCCCGTAATAATACTTACAGCCCACGGGAGTATTGAAAGCGCCGTAAGCGCCATCCAGAGAGGGGCCTATAACTATCTTACCAAGCCCTTTGATCACAGGGAGTTGATTGTGCAGATTGAGCGGGCCCTCAGGAACAGGAACCTTGAGGAGGAGGTCAGACGGTTGAAGGATATGGTGAAGGAGCGGTATGACTTCAAGAACATAATCGGGAAAAGCGAAGCCATGACAGCCCTCCTTCAGCAGGTGAACCGGGTGGCCCCTATTGATTCAAACATCTTCCTTAGCGGTGAAAGCGGGACAGGCAAGGAGTTGATAGCAAAGGCGATCCATGCCGCAAGTTCACGGAAGGGGAAACCCTTCATCGAGGTGAACTGTGCCGCCATTCCGGAGAACCTCTTCGAGTCCGAACTCTTCGGATACGAAAAGGGGGCCTTCACAGGAGCGGTCAGAAGCTCGAAGGGGCTCTTCGCCCAGGCCGATGGGGGGACAATATTCCTTGATGAGATAGGTGACATGCCCCTCCCCATACAGGCAAAGTTCCTCCGCGTGCTCCAGGAAAAAAGGTTCCATCCCCTGGGAAGTGAAAGATCCCTCCAGGTTGATGTCCGGCTTATCACTGCAACCAACAAGAACCTCGAGAAGGAGGTGCAGGAGGGGAGGTTCAGGGAGGACCTCTATTACAGGATTCATGTGATTCCCCTGAGGATTCCTCCGCTCAGGGAACGGAAGGAGGATATCCCCCTCCTTGCGGAACACTTCATAAGGAAGTTCAGCGAGAGGATGAACAAGAAGGTGGAAGGGCTCTCCCCCTCCGCCCTCAGGAGGCTCATGCTTCACGACTGGCCCGGGAATGTGAGAGAACTCGAGAATGTTATGGAGTATGCAGTGGCGATGAGCACGGAAAGTCTCATAAAGGAGGACCTGATAATCATATCCAGGATAGGAGGTTCAGGCCCCATAGGGACCCTGAGGGACGAGCGGGCTCAGTTCGAGAGGGACTACCTGAGGAGGGTGCTCAGACATACGGGGGGGAATGTATCAAAGGCATCGGAGATCGCCGGTAAATACCGGGCCGATTTCTATACGCTCATGAAAAAATACGACATCGATCCCGGGGAGTTCAAGTCCAAGGGGAAGTAAAACATCCCAGAGATCACCTATCCTCCCCGTCACTGGAGGGAAAACCATACAGAATCTATACTCACTCTGATCAGACCTTTTTTGTCCCTTCCTGCTAACCACTTGATTCTATTTCTTATTTTTTGAAAAACTCTCCTGGCATGGTTATTGAGTATAAGACTGTATCAACGACAACATACTGTACGCCAGTAAAAAAAACTGACTGAACGTCTGAAGGAGGAAAAAATCATGCTGAAGGAGTCATTCATACTGATGACGGCGATCCTGGTCTTTTCAGCCCTGCTGAACGGCCTGGCCCGGCTGATAGAGACAGTGAGAGAGATAGAAAAGGAAAGGACATGGAAACAGAAAGTCTGAAAAGGAGTTTGAGATGAAAGGACGATGTTTTCATCCCTGCAAGATGTTTCTGGGATTCATTCTGGGTACAATCTTGATACTGACACCCTGACCCTCCATAGGCCCCTTTCTCAGCGGGGGAGCCCCCCTTTGCTCCCCCGCCCCTTTTTTCTCCTGAATTTGACATAAATTTCCTGAAACTATTATACTTTTAGTCTCTATTTTTCAGAAGGGAGTTATTATGGGAGGAGCATACACCACATATAAGCCTCACAAGATCAAGAGGAAGAGAACTCACGGCTTTCTTGTCCGGAAGAGAACCCGTGGCGGGAAACGGGTCCTCAAGAACAGGAGAAAAAGGGGCCGGAAGAGATTGACCGTTTAAGAAAGCGCCAGCAGTTTCAGAGGGTCTTCAACGAAGGGCGGAAGGTGATTACCCCGTCGCTGGTGCTCTTCATTGTTCGAGGTGAACATGACACCCTGAGACTCGGCCTTGCCGTTGGCAAGAAGATCGGGAAGGCGGTCATCCGTAACAGGGTGAAGCGGATCATAAGAGAGGCCTTCCGGCTTGCAGAAAAGGAATTGCTTGAAGAAGGAGTGACCCTGAAGGGGCTTGAGATTGTGGCAGTCCCCAAAAGAGCGTGCAGAGAGGCAAAGAGTACCGGCCTTCTGATGGAGATAAAAGAGAGACTGAAGGACATTCAATGCGAAGAGTGATGATACTGCTTGTAAGGATGTACCAGAGGTTTGTCTCTCCGCTGTTTCCCCCTCATTGCAGATTTACTCCCACCTGTTCCGAGTATGCCGTACAGGCCCTGGGCAAGTATGGAGTGCTGAAGGGGGGAGTTATCTCTCTGAAGAGGATCCTGAAGTGTCACCCCTTCCATCCGGGGGGCGATGATCCTCTGCGGTAAAAAGAAACATCCACCACAAATCCGGCTGGATGAAGGCACATCCCAGAAGAACCTAAAAGGCGGTGAAAGATATGGAAGATGAAAGCAGAATGCAGACCCGGGCGCTTGTCGCCATGGTACTTGCCCTTGTCGTTATCATGGGATACCAGTTTCTCTTTCCCCCTCCCCCTCCCAAAAAGCAACCCCGGCCGGCTGTAACGGAAAAACAGAAGGAGGTCCCCAGCCAGGCTGAAAGGGAAGTTTCCAGCCCCGAGGTTCTGCCTGAGGCCTCCGGAGCCAGAGAGTCAGAGATACTGATAGACGTGGAAACCCCGCTGTACCATGCAAAAATTTCCACCCTGGGTGCCACTGTCAAGATGTGGAAACTGAAAGAGTTCAAGGACGATGAAGGCAGGGAGATTGTTCTTGCAAGAGAGGATGCAAGGATTCCGCCCCTCTCAATCGGGTTTGGTCCCGAGGTCTCCTTCAGGCCACTCCAGTTCAGCGTGGCAGGTGATATCAGGCAGATATCAATTACATCTCCAGACCAGACGAGGGAACTACGGCTTGTCTACAGGGATCAAAAGGGAGTGGTGATTGAAAGGATCTTTCAGTTCAGGGGAGACGATTACCGGGTGGATATCACTGAGAGGGTCCAGGGACCGAATGACTACTGGGTCACCCTGGGAAGCGGGTTCGGTATAACCGGGACAAAGGGCTACCGGAGCCATTCCGGTCCGGTGATACTGAAGGAGGCGGACAGAAAGGAATTCAGGGCAGACAAACTCAAGAAAACGGAGATTTTCACGGAAGGGCTCAAGTGGGTCGCCCAGGAGGACAAGTATTTCTTTGCCGGCCTTGTACCCCTTGGCGTAAAGGCCACAGGGAAGGTCTGGAGGGCTCCATCAGGTGAGGTCCTTACGGGGATCAACCTGCCTCAGGGTGAAAACAGGATCCTTCTATATGCAGGTCCCAAGGAGCATGAGAGACTGAAGCAATACGGTGTGGAGCTTGAATATATCATAGACTTCGGCTTTTTCTCCATCCTTGCCAGACCGCTCTTCTGGATATTGAAGTTTCTTTACAGGTATATCGGCAATTACGGCTGGGCTATCATTCTTCTGACCATCATAGTAAGGGTGCCCTTCATCCCCATAATGAACAGGGGGCAGAAGTCAATGAAGAAGCTCCAGGCCCTCCAGCCGAAGATGAATGAGATCAGGCAGAAATACAAGAAGGACCCCCAGAAGATGCAGAAGGAGATGATGGAACTCTACAAGAAGTACAAGGTAAACCCGATGAGCGGCTGCCTTCCCCTTCTCATACAGATACCGGTCTTTTTCGCCCTCTACAAGGTCCTTCTTATCGCGATAGAGTTGAGAGGTGCGCCCTTCATGTTCTGGATACAGGACCTCTCCGAAAAGGACCCCTACTATATTCTTCCAATCGTGATGGGTATCACAATGTTCATCCAGCAGAAGATGACACCCACAGGGGCAGGAAATCCCCAGCAGCAGAAGGTGATGCAGTTCATGCCCATCATCTTTACGTTCCTCTTCCTGAGCTTTCCCTCCGGCCTTGTGCTCTACTGGCTGGTCAGCAATCTGCTGAGTATAATCCAGCAATATTATGTAAACAAGAAGCTTGCTAAAGAGGTTGCTGAACAGGGGCTGTCCTGAGCCACAATGAACCGGTTCAGGCACCCCTGTGTTCTCTTTTGAAGACTCCTCTGTCTCTGCTGTCCCTGTAGCAGGGCCCCTCCCGAAGTTAAGGCTGAGGTCGAGGTCAAGGTTAAGAAAAAAGCGTATAGCGGGTAGCGTATAGGGCTTTAACACAGGTTAAGATAGAGGTTTATGTTAAGAAACCCAAGAACCAGTACACCAGGGAAGAGGTTGGTGGCGGTGGAGGGATTTGAACCCCCGACACTGCGGATATGAGCCGCATGCTCTGACCACCTGAGCTACACCGCCAGAGAGGAAATCAGGAAGGGATCACTTAGTCCCTGCTACGAATGAATATCAATTATACCATAAGATATTCAGGTAATTGGAAGGGGGTGGTTGCTTTATCTGGCAGGGAATTTTCCACTTGACAAAAAGATAATTTCCTGCTAATGTTTAAGGGTAAAGGGGTTTCGCTTTCCATCCACGGTTTTACTATCTGTCCCGGTTTTTATGATTCGGTTTTCCCGAATTGAGATAAATCCACAGACGAAAGGAGGGAAGAACAGGTATGACAAAGGCTGAACTGGTTGAGAAGGTTGCCTCTGATACCGGCCTGAGCAAGGCCGATGCCGGAAGGGCCCTTGATGCTGCATTCGATAACATCAAGAAGACTCTCAAGAAGGGGCAGAAGGTTACCCTGGTAGGATTCGGCACCTTTTCCGTGAGCAAACGGAAGGCAAGAAAGGGCAGAAATCCACAGACCGGAGAAGAGATCAAGATTCCCGCCTCAAAAATTCCGAAATTCACACCTGGCAAGGGCCTGAAGGAGATCGTCAAGTAGTTCTCTCGCTATCTTAAACAGGGGGGCAGCCTCATTTGCCCCCCTTAAGCACACAGCAAGATGAAGCCAGACTTTAAAAACCTGAGAAGACCATGAACGTTGCATAAACATGAGGTTCGAGCATGGGACATACCCTCACGGGTCTTCTAACGGAATATGGTGTGATTCCCCGGATACAAGACAGGGGGAGAAGACTCCATGAGGGTA
>WFTX01000130.1 GCA_015485235.1 Nitrospirota bacterium
AAGGGGACTGTGTATATAAAGGCGAGGGTTTCAGACGAGATCCCTGAGGGGATGCTTTTTGTCCCTCTCCACTTCGCCCATGCAAGGGTAAACCTGCTTACGGAGGTATCAAGGGACGGGAAGACCCTTCTCACCCCTGTAAGGATAGGACCACGGAAGGGAAACGGCGGAAGCCCAACAGGATAGGCTCAAAACGGCTACAGGATGGGAATCCGTCCTGTAGCCGTTTTGAGTTATTAGGTTATCAGGTTGCTGAATTTCAACCTTAACCTTGACCTCAACCTGCCTTTATCTCATGCCTGCTACCTGCTCCACGCTATACGCTTTCTTTTCAGCTTCTGCCTGTCTTTATTCCTTGAACTTGACCTCTTTAACTCCCTGCCAACTGCCGGGGGCGGCCTCAGCCTCAGGTGCTGTGATACCGGAATACGTGCTGAATCAGTTCAACGGGGTTTTCGAACCTGATCCCGCAGTAAGGGCAGCGGTCCGGAGCCTTGCCATTTTTAAGAGTGTCAGAGGATATATTCCCCTGACATGAGGGGATGCTTTCCTTTTCTGTATCGTTGATCTTCATACTAAACTCTCTCCTTTCATTATACAGCAATTTGTTGTATGAATGCAGATATAGAAAAACAGATAAAAATAGAGAAAATACGAAGAAAATAGTGTTTTATCAGTTATGATAGATATTTTTTCCAAAGAGCAGGTTTGTGTATGTGGCTTTTTTACACTATACTTTTCTCAGGGAGAGAATCCAAAGGGTGAGGCTAATCTGTCCTGTCACTTTAAGACAGGCGGGGCACCCTCCGTGGGAGGGGAAAATTTATATATCAGGGGGACAGCAATGGGTAAGCTCGCCATTAACAAGACCTTTCTTCTTCTGGCTGTTTTCTCCGCCATGATCTTTATTGGCTTCAGTTGCGGTGGCGGTGGAGGCGGTGGTGATGAGAGTTCAGGGGGAGGCACCGGAGGTGGCGGTGAAACGGTTCAGCAAGGTGCTACTGGTACGACATCCATTATCATATTGAAAGAGGTGGTGGAGAGGGCCTTTAATTTTTATGACTTTGGTACTGCGCAGAGCGGAATGACGGGGGCAACAGGTCTTGGCAGCCAGGGTATATTTGGGCATTTAAAAGGAGTTCCCTTCAGTCCGGATGAGCTTTCTGCACAGGCACCAATCCCCTGTGATGGTGGTGGTTCGATTAGTGTCAGTCCTAACGCTGACGGTGCATTCACCATCACGTTCCAGAACTGCGGGTTTAGAGACACTGAGAAGGGTACTACAATGACCTTTGATGGGACAATGACTGTTACTGGAGATATGACTTCAGGGAATATGAACTTTGTCTTTGATCTCGCATATGTTGAGACAAGAAACTCTGATCAGGTCATTCTCAGTCAAGGAAATGCGGATATAACTTATACGCTAACGGACGTTTCTTTTGTTACCTGTAATGATTCCGAAAAGCCTGTCACAATGACCATGCTGATGAACGGGACTCTCTCGGAGGTGGTTGATGAAGATGGTGATGGTACTACCGACACTGACTATACCACAACATACAACAATGTGAGACTGAGGGTAAGTCTGGAATATGATATCTTCTGCGAGATTGCCACTATGTCCATATCCATTAGTGGATCGATGCAAATGGTGGACAACAGTACTTCACAGACCTTTGATATATCTATTTCAGAATCGGATCCTGTTGTGGTGGAAATCTCAGCGTTCACAACTACAACAAGCCTGGTTACAATAGACGGGACCTTTACCATTACATCCCCATGTTTTAATGGGACCGTAACGATTGCAACCACATCACCACTTATATATCCTGAGGATGCAGACTGCCCGACATCGGGAGTGGTTGTATTTACAGGTGCCATAAATAGCACTTTCACCTTTACAGAAACAGGGTTTACAGTTGATACCGGGAGTGACGGGACCATTGATGAAACACATACTGACTGTGCCTCTGCCTATGCCCAGACCTGTTCATAATCATGGTGAGTTTTTGATGAGGGTGGGGGCTTCCTCACCCTCTTTTTATGCCTGTTTGCTTACTGTCTATTCTTTTGTCTGGTGAGATATAATACCCCATGCATGAGCGTTGCAAGAGACTTTGCGGCGAGGAGAGAGAGAACTGCTTTATTTCAAACAAAAAGCAGCTACTCTGTCTGACTGATATGGTTGTCAACAAGATAACCGGTATCTCTGCGCTGCTTCAGATAATCAGGGAAGAAATCAATGACGTCAAGACCCTTGCCCTCCTTGAAAGGGCTGACAGAGAGATACAGGCACTGGTTGACTGGATCCGCTTTCTTGAGGTTGCTGGTGATCTCCGGGAGTTTCTTAAGGCACAGCCGGAACTCAGAGACCCTGAAAGGCGGAGGGAGCCGAGGTTCCCTTTTACTAAGACGCTCCGGGAGATGATCCGGCTGGATGTAGAAATGAATGGAGTCTGCAGGACGGTTGATATTATAAACATGAGCAACAGGGGGCTCCTGTTCAGTTCCTCCCAGCCAGCGGAGTCCGGTTCTGTCCTGAATGCACGTCTCGTCTTTGTAAGAACCCCCCTCAGGGAAAGGTCTTTTCACCTTCATGTCATATACTCACATCCCAGGGCTGGTGTTTACCTCACAGGATGTGAGGTAGGCCCTGAAGAGAAGGAGTTGTTTGATATCTTCAAAAGTGTTTACGAATATATTGAAGACGAGGTGTTCAGACAGGCTATGACGGATGAGTGAGATTCCAATTCCTGTCTTAGGTCTTCTTGCCAGCCTCGCCGCAGGTCTTGCTACAGGCGTGGGAGCGCTCCCTGTACTCTTTATCCGGGATGTCTCCCGGCAACTGCAGGACATAATGATGGGTTTCGGGGCAGGGGTGATGCTGGCCGCCACATCCTTCTCACTAATAATCCCTGCGATAACTGCTGGAGGAGGTGGGGTGCCCTCGGCATTCATCGTGGCAGGCGGGATGACACTGGGAGGGCTCTTTCTCTTCCTGAGTGACCGCTACTCCCCCCATGAACACTTCATAAAAGGGCCTGAAGGGGCGGACCCTGGAAACCTGAAGCGTATCTGGCTCTTCATCATCGCCATAACACTTCATAACTTTCCCGAAGGACTGGCCGTAGGAGTGGGGTTCGGGGGAGGAGATGTGTCAAACGGCACGATCCTCGCCGTGGGAATCGGGCTCCAGAACATGCCCGAGGGGCTCGTGGTAGCCCTTGCGCTTATTACAGAGAGATACACGCCTTTCAAGGCCCTGATGATTGCATTCGCTACAGGCCTTGTTGAGCCAGCAGGCGGGCTTATAGGGGCCGGGATCGTATCAATCTCAGCACCCCTCCTCCCCTGGGGACTCGGCTTTGCCGCCGGAGCGATGCTCTTTGTGATAAGTGACGAAATAATACCTGAATCGCACAGAAAGGGTTTTGAAAAACAGGCTACCTTCGGGGTCATGGCAGGCTTCATGGTGATGATGATTCTGGATGTGACACTGGGATGACGCCAAAACCCTGTCGTTTATCTTTATAATCGTAGATATTTCCGCCTGAATCCTCACTTTCCCACTGGCATGGTTTTTGATAGTTTTTGCTTGGTTTATGTTATAATATTAGTTAAAGTTCGGAGAGATTTTTCCGATACGATAATTTTAAGAGGATATATGATGATAAAAAGGATAGTGATAGGTACAGTGGTAACGGTATCGGTTGCCACGATCATACTTTCCGGAATCCGGACGCTTCAGCAGCGGAAGGGAGAACTTCATCTCGTTTACAGAACCATCACGACACCCGAGGATATACTGAAGGAGCCCTTTGATTGCAGAAACCTTGTGCCTGTGGTGTATCAGGATGTCCCGTCTCTTACCTCACTCAGTCCGGCAGAGAGGAAGGATGCCTTTATCAGGATTCTGCTTCCGTCCATTCTTATCGCTGAGACCGAGATCAGAGATGCAAGAAGAAGGGCCATTAAGATATTCAGGGATATTGACAGAGGGATTACGCCTCCGCCTGAAGAAGTGGCCTACCTCTCAGGACTCTTCAGAAAATACAGGACCTATGACCGGCAGACACTCCTTTCAAGGCTGAATATCCATCCCCCGAGCATAATCCTTGCCCAGGCCGCCCTTGAGAGTGGCTGGGGAAGGTCAAGGTTTTTTTCCGAAGGGAACAACGTCTTCGGAATATGGACCTTCAGGAAGGCCAGAGGTCTCAAGGCTGTCAGTTCCGATGCCAGACTTTCGGTTTATGACTCCATTCTTGACTCTGTGAGAGACTATCTCTACAATATCAATGTGGGTTGGGCCTATGAGGAGTTCCGTGATATGCGGAGCCTGAACCCCGATTCTCTTGAGCTGGTCTCCTATCTGAAGAATTACTCAACCCTTGGAGATGAGTATGTCGCAAGGCTTAACAGGATAATCAGGAGCAACAGGCTTGAGAATTACGACAGCTGCCGTATCGATCCTCGTTATTTTAATTAGTGCCTTATCAGCCCCTGGATCTGATGCTGAAATCAGGAAAGACGGTTACGCCACCATTCTGATCTATCACAAATTTGACGAACCAAAAAGCCCGTCCACTTCAATATCATCGGATACCTTCATAAAGCATCTGGATTTCCTGAAAGAAAACAGCTACTCCGTAATAAGTATCGAGGAACTCCTGTCACTCATGAGGGACCGGATTCCCATCCCCCCGAAGACTGTGGTGATAACCATTGATGACGGATACAGGAGCACCTATACAGTTGCTTACCCCATACTCAGGGAATACGGCTATCCCTTTACCGTCTTTCTCTATATGGAAGGCGTGGGAATATTTCCCGATTACCTTACGCGGGAGCAGATTGAAGAGATGCGGAAGGATCCCCTTGTCACCTTCGGGAATCACTCCTACTCCCACAGGCGCCTGGCCAGAAAGGGGAGTGAACTCTCTGAAGATGAATACCTCCAGCTACTAAAGAATGACCTTGTCCGTTCTGAAAAACGGTTTACCGAACTGGTCGGCCACCGTCCCTTTATCTATTCCTATCCCTACGGTGAGTACAACCGGCCCATGATGAACCTTCTCAGGGATAATCACTACATCGGGGCCTTTACGCAGGATACAGGGAGTCTGGACACCAGTTTCAACCCTTTCTTGATCCCCAGGAATCCCCTGGTTGGAGGATGGGCCGAACTGAAAAAGCTCCGGGAGTTTCTCGAAACTGAGCCGCTTCACATAAAGGAGCGTTCTCCCGACTTCGGGCTTCTTTCAGGTCCGGAGATTGCACGGATTGAGGTTGTTGTGGAGGATCTGGACAGGTACAGGAATATGGGGATCTACATATCAGAGTTCGGATGGAGAAGGCCGGTCATCGAACCTTCGGAGGGAAAGCTTGTACTTGAAGGCCCCTTCAGGGTTACGCGGCCTGTGAACAGGATAGCTGTCACCGGGATCAACAGGCAGACCGGAAGAAAGGCCTCCTTCTTCTACATGATCATCCATCCCTGACAAGGTCAATTGCCCACTATCTCCAGTGATTCATCGGCATTGAGGAGGTACCTCACCAGCCCCAGCCTTTCAGGAAGGGGAAGATCGAAGTAGAAGGTGCTTTCCATCAGCACACTCACAATCTCTCTGATCCTCGGTCCATTCATCTCATTCTCCCTGATGCCTTATCGGACAGTGGAGGAAGAAACTTTAAGGTTAATTTGGGGATTAGTTACAATATTCAGCCGCTTTCCTTCCTTTCTTCCTTTTCTTCTTCTTCTTCTTCTTCCGTCTTTAACGTGAGGTCACGTACGAAGTCAGGACACCTTATGTCCTTGCCCGAAATGGAAAACTTCTTCTGGCAGGTAGCCCGCCAGGCGCAGACAGCACAGATATCTACCTTGTCTTTTTCCATTGAAATCTCCTCCTTATGTAATGACTGAGAATCTTTCCAATATTGTCCTCAACCGAGGGCTTTGAGTTTACGAGAAAGACCCTGTCTTCCACCCCGAACAGCTCCGCCTCAATCCTCCGGACATCCGGAGGTGTTTCATGTCTTCTCTTCAATTCATCTTCAAACATGGGGACGAGTTTGTCCTTCATCCTCAGGTGGGTATCCATGAAGAAGACTGCAATATCCGGAGATAATTCGTAGACCCTTGACCAGAAGGCCCTGACCTCGCTCTCATAGACCTGCCTCGGTGGTGAGGATTTCACCTCCATGAAGAGGAGTTCCCCATTGACCCTGGCAAGGATGTCATAGTCTCCACCGGACTTCTTTCCCCTGAACTTCACTCCGCGCAGTACCTCTCCATGAAATTCCCTCCTGAGCACCTCAGCCACGAACCACTCGAGGGTGTCGCCGAAACTTGAGACGTCTCCTGAGTTCAGCCGGAATACACCATCCTGTTCAAGAATCAAACCTGTATCAGAAAGAAACCGTATGTACTTCTCCGTGACCTCGGCTGTGGCGTACCGAGTAACATCCTCCTTCCGGAACCCGGACTGTCTCTTGATCACGTCCCTCAGAAAGAGGCGGAAGGAATATTTCTTCATCATCCCGTAGAAATCATCTATCCTGTCCGGAGAAGGAAGAACCAGATCTTCCATGGGTTCCATTGAATAGACCCTGAACCCCCTCAGCTGAAGGAGGCCTTCAAGGGGAGTGGATAGCTGGTTCAGCCTGGCCCTCAGGCAGGCAATCTCCTCCTTGAGCTCGTTTATGACTCCCTGTTCATCAGTCATCTTACAAGTATATATCAAAAAGACCATCGTTTGCACTTTTGGACTGACAGGGTTTATCCTAAGATTATGAATGTGGAGAGCCTTGTTGCAAGGGTAAAACACAACTGTAATGTATCAGATGCAAGATTCTGGGGGTACTACTCACTCTGTGGGATGTTGATACGGATGAGGTCACTGTACCGGGCGGAACAGGGGATGATGCCCTGGGAACCGATCAATGGAGACGAGATAGGGAAGTGGATTGCAGAGAGGGAACGTCTGTGGGAATCCCTTGAAAATGATGACTACATCAACTTGGAGTTTGACGAAGAAGAGTGTGATCCCTTTGATCCGGCAAGGATAAATGACAGGATTTCAGGAGATGGTCTGGTTTATGGTGCAGGCTACGGTATTTTTGCCAAACCGACCTTTTTTCTTGCCAGGACTGCAAGTGTCGAAAGCAGAGACAATTACAGGGTCATCATCACAGGGGATGAACTCTGCCGGGACCTCTCTGCCTCTCCGGCGATGCAGCAGGGTGGGGTGATAGTCATAAGGCGGTTTCCCCTGCTTTCCTTCATATGGGAGAGGCTGACCGAACTGAGGGGGAGAAGATTCCCGGGCCTTCTTCAGGAGGTTTTTTCCCTTTACAGCATAGACCCGGAGGACAAAAATGACGGTAGATTAAAAGAGTCTGTTGAGAAACTTGCCGATGATATCACAGGGCTTCTCATACACCATGAACTGGGAGAGGCCGAATGGGCTGATGATGACTGGCTTGAACTTCTTGGCTCGGTCAGGGAGAGGGAACTGGAATTCGAGCTGAGGGCTATAAAGGACATGCTTGCAGATGCTGCCATCACAGGGCCTCTCCGCAGGATAATCAATGCAAGGGATCATAAGGGGCTGTACCTCTACATGTTTATCCTCGATCCATACAGGAGGAAGCTCTTTCCTGAACTTCTGCAGGCATTCCAGACACTGGTGGGAAGCGGTTCCTGGGGGCCCTTTGATGATATCTTCGAGGATCTTTTCGGAAAGGTCCGGTTTCTTTATGATGAGATCCTTAATGGGTGGAGGGAGAGTGGTGATCTGAGCCTGGTGAAAAGGATCCTTTCCGGACAGCTGGCAGGGGAATGAATGCAGGTATTCTTTCTCTTCCTGTTTTATTTCAAAGTCCTCTGAAGGTATAATAATCCTGACTTCAGTGACATAGGATCGATGAGAATGGATGTGTTTGGCTCAGGAGGGTTGTGAACCGGAAGTCCTGTTTGCATTGCTGATCTTCGCATTTTAAAAGGAGAAGAGCTGATATGATGAGACTGATTGAGTCAGAAAGACAGTTGAACCGCTTCATGTCCCTGCTTAAAAAACGTGCAGAGGGCATAGATGAAGATGTCCTTAAGTCTGTCAGAAAAATCCTTGATGATGTCCGGGAGAGGGGTGACAGGGCTCTCAGGGAATATACGGAAAGGTTTGACGGTCTGAGGCTCAGGAATCTCAGGCTCTCACAGGAAGAGATCCGGCGTGCCGCAGAAAAGACTCCTCCTGAGATACGGAAGGCACTCAGAATCTCGGCAGCCAGGATCAGGCGGTTTCACCAGAAGCAGATGGAGAGGTCCTGGAGTTACAGAGAGGACGGTGCCCTTTTAGGACAGATAATCCAGCCCCTTGAACGTGTCGGTGTGTATGTGCCAGGAGGGAAGGCTTCCTATCCTTCCACGGTGCTAATGAATGTGATTCCCGCCCAGGTTGCCGGAGTTGATGAGATAGCCCTTACCCTGCCTACACCCGGTGGTGAGGTCAACCCGGCGGTGATGGCGGCCATTGAACTCATTGGGGTGAAGGAGGTCTATACTGTCGGAGGTGCCCAGGCGATAGGGGCTCTGGCCTACGGGACAAAGACCATACGGCCGGTTGACAAGATAGTTGGCCCCGGGAATATATATGTGGCCACGGCAAAGAGGATGGTCTTCGGGCTGGTGGATATTGACATGATCGCCGGACCAAGTGAGATCCTGGTGATTGCCGACTTTGACGCTGATCCGGTACTGGTGGCTGCTGATCTGCTCAGCCAGGCAGAACACGATGAGCTTGCATCGTCGATTCTCATCACTACTTCAAGGAGACTTGCAAGGAAGGTGCAGGATGAGGTCAAGAGGCAGCTCCAGATGCTATCCCGACGGGAGATAGCTGAAAGATCCCTGAAAAACTTCGGCCGGGTAATATTGACAAAGTCTCTTGAAGAAGCCGTTGAGATTGCAAACAGGATCGCTCCAGAGCACCTTGAGATCATGACAGGGAATCCAAGGGGTCTTCTGAAAGGGATCAGAAACGCCGGAGCCATATTCCTCGGTCCCTGGACGCCGGAGCCCATCGGGGATTATTCAGCAGGGCCGAACCACACACTCCCGACAGGGGGGACAGCCCGTTTCTCTTCACCTCTGGGGGTTTATGACTTCCTGAAACGGTCGAGCCTGCTGATGTTTGAAAAGAAGGGATTCATGATGCTTGCCGATACTGTTCAGACCCTGGCGGAGGCAGAAGGACTGGAGGCCCATGCAAAGACTGTCAGTCTCCGGCTGGAGCGGGCAGATCCGGACTGAGATGGTTTCTGGCGGAGGCGTCTCAGTCAGGCCCACTCCTGGCATAATAGCCTTTTACCTTTTCCTCCTGATCCTTGTCTTTTTTTTCTATCTCTTTGATCTTCAGGGTCTTACCCTCTCGATCCCCGTACTGATGATCATGTCTCCCCTGATTTTCAGGACGGAAATAAGGCTCTCTGCAGGACTGAGGAGCCTCGGAGAGGCCCTGCTTCTCTCATCGACGGTACTCCTCCCCCTTGTCTTTTTTGTTCTCGTCAGCGGGGGCCGGTTCATCCTCCCTCCATTAAGGGCTGTCTCTTTTCACCTCCTGATTGCATCAATACCAGAGGAGGTCTTTTTCAGAGGTGTCTTGCAGGAGAAATCAGGTAACACAGGGAAGGCGGTCTTTCTTTCGAGTATAGCCTTTACAGGGCTTCACAGCCCGAGATATCTGATAGGTGGTGATCTTTCCGCCATCCTCACATTCTTTCCCTCACTGATTATGGGATGGCTTTACATGAAAAAGAGGAACCTTCTCTATCCCATTACCTTCCACTTTCTTTCAAACCTCTTCTTCATAAGCATCCCTGGCCCCCGGCTCTGAAGAGTCCTGTCTGCTCCTGTTCAGATTTCGACCTGTCAAATTATCAGGAAGGGAGTAAAACTGCTCAGTTCAGGGTAAAATAAAAGTATGAGATGGAAAATTCTTAAACGAAAAAAGGCGGATAATGATAATGGGCAGGAAGTTGTTAATGCGGCCTCACTACTGCAGGTTTCAGAGTATCAGTTTTTTCAGATCGCATACTACCGGTGGTTCGGAAGGAGAGACAGGGAGAGGGAGATCGAGGAAGCCTTCAATGAGTATCTGGACAGAAATGCTGTACCCTACTGGGTCCGGCACCTTTCACGAAGGGTTATTGCACTTAACGAACGGAAGATGCTCCGGATTGAAGACTTTGGCATACCACCACCCGAAACATCACTCCGGCTCAGAATAAAGGGCCTGCTCTTTGTCCTCCTTATAATAGTTGTTCTTCTGGTCCTGATTCTTCTTCTTAGGGACTACCCTTCATTTTAGCAGCATACAGAAGCTCCTTTGCCGTTACTGATCCGGAAAGCCTCAGTCCTTTTTGTGGTATTCCTGGATGGGCATAACAGTCAATGGCCTGTACCTGAAGCCCTTGAGTGCACGGGCGACGGCTCTGGCCCCTGATATGGTGGTTGTATAGGGGACGCGGTACTGGAGGGCGCTGTGGCGAATGTAATATGAGTCCTGCCTTGCCCTGGCGGATTCGATTGTGTTTATGATGAAGCTAATCTCCTTGTTCTTTATAAGGTCGACCACATGGGGCCTCCCTTCCTTGAGTTTGTTTATGACCTCAACCTCAATCCCCCGATCTTTCGGGTATGCAGCCGTTCCCCTCGTTGCAACAACTCCGAGTCCTTCTTCTATGAAAATTTTTGCTATTTCCGGGACATGCCTCTTATCTTCATCCCTTACACTTATGAAGACCTTGCCTCCTTCAGGAATCTGGTTTTTTGCCGATGCCTCCGCCTTGGAGTAGGCAAGGCCGAAATCCAAGTCTATTCCCATCACCTCTCCCGTTGATTTCATCTCAGGGCCGAGAATCGTATCAACGCCGGGAAACCTGTCAAAGGGGAAGACAGCCTCCTTCACCGCCACGTGGCTTATGACAGGGTCTGACACAAGCCCGAGTTCTCTGAGTTTCTCTCCTGCCATGACCTTCGCCGCCACCTTTGCAAGAGGGATTCCTGTAGCCTTGCTGACATAAGGGACGGTTCTTGAGGCGCGGGGATTCACCTCAAGTATGTATATCTTATCTTCACCCTGATTCAGGCTCTTTACCGCAAACTGGACATTCATCAGTCCGACCACGCCGAGCTCCAGGGCGAGGGCCCTCGTCTGCCGTTTGATTTCTTCAACCACTTCAGAGGAAAGGGTGTGGGGGGGGATTGAACAGGCGGAGTCGCCTGAGTGTATCCCTGCCTCCTCGATATGTTCCATAACTCCACCGATGATTACACTCTCACCATCACTTATTGCATCCACATCAACCTCAGTGGCATCAACGAGATACTTGTCGATAAGAACCGGGTGCTCAGGAGATGCCTTGACCGCCCGCTTCATGTAGTCAACAAGAGATTCCTCGTCATAAACGATCTCCATCGCCCTGCCGCCCAGGACATAGGAGGGCCTTACCATGACAGGATACCCTATTTTTGAAGCCACCTTGACGGCCTCTTCTATGCTCAATGCAGTATCACTTTCAGGCTGTCTGAGGTCTAATTTGTGGAGGAGTTCCTTGAACCGTTTCCTGTCTTCAGCCCTGTCAATGGCGTCAGGCGGTGTTCCTAAAATTTGTACGCCTTCCCTCTCAAGGGGAACGGCAAGCTTGAGGGGGGTCTGGCCCCCGAACTGGACTATTACGCCTTCCGGTTTTTCCACGTCTATGATATTGAGGACGTCCTCAAGTGTGAGAGGCTCGAAATACAGCCTGTCCGAGGTATCATAGTCCGTGCTCACGGTCTCGGGGTTGCAGTTCACCATGATAGTCTCATATCCCAGTTCCCTGAGTGCGAATACGGCATGGACACAGCAGTAGTCGAACTCTATCCCCTGGCCTATCCGGTTGGGGCCGCTTCCAAGAATCATTATCTTTCTTCTGTCAGAGGGGTTGGCTTCACACTCCGCTGAGTTTCCGCTTCCTGTTTCTGAATCCTTACTTTTCAATTTATACATTGGTCTTTCATAAGTCGAGTACAGATAGGGTGTATATGCCTCGAACTCTGCAGCACAGGTGTCCACCATCTTGTATACTGCCCGCATGCCCAGGTTCTTCCTTGTCTTCCTGATCTCCTCTTCCGTGAGTCCGGCAATGTCGGCAATTCTTCTGTCAGAAAAGCCGAGGGACTTTGCCTGCTGGAGGAGTTCAGGATTTTCCAGTATTTCCTGCACAGAGTTTCTTATCCGGTCTTCAAACTCCACTATCTCCCGTATATTGTTCAGGAACCAGGGATCTATCCATGTCAGTTCATTTATCTCCTCCACGCTCATTCCCTGCCTGAAGGCCTCTGCAAGATACCATATTCTCTCACTGTTAGGCGTCTTCAGCCCTTCCCTGAGTTTGTCCTGATCAGTCTTCCTCTCATCAAAGCCGTAACTGTCAATCTCGAGGCTCCTTATGGCCTTCTGGAGGGATTCCTTGAATGTCCTCCCGATTGACATCACCTCCCCGACGGACTTCATCTGCGTTGTGAGTGCAGGGTCGGCCTCAGGGAATTTTTCAAAGGCGAACCTCGGTACCTTTGTGACTACATAGTCGATGGTCGGTTCGAAACTGGCAGGGGTTTCCCTCGTAATATCGTTTGGTATCTCATCAAGGGTTAGACCAACGGCAAGTTTTGCAGCGATCTTTGCAATAGGAAATCCTGTGGCCTTTGATGCAAGGGCGGAAGAACGGGAGACCCGCGGGTTCATCTCTATCACCACCATCCGTCCATCAGAGGGGTTCAGGGCGAACTGGATATTGCTTCCTCCAGTGTCAACGCCTATCTCCCTGATAACCGCTATTGCAGCGTCTCTCATCCTCTGGTACTCCCTGTCCGTAAGGGTCTGGGCGGGGGCAACGGTGATGGAGTCCCCTGTATGGACACCCATCGGGTCAAGGTTCTCAATGGAGCATATTATGACCACATTGTCATTCATGTCGCGCATCACCTCGAGTTCAAACTCCTTCCAGCCAAGGACTGATTCCTCCACAAGTACCTGACTGACCGGACTGAGCTTGAGGGCATTTTCAAGGAGTTCCCTGTACTCTTCCATGTTATAGGCTACTGCTCCTCCTGTACCGCCAAGGGTGAAGGCAGGTCTGAGTATGGCAGGAAATTTCACGAACTCTATGGCCTCAAGGCCCTCTTCCATGGATTTGACTGCTGCTGATCTCGGGATCTCAAGACCGATCTTTTCCATGGCCTCCTTGAAGAGATCCCTGTCCTCAGCCTTCTGTATGGCATGAATCCTGGCCCCTATAAGTTCAACGCCGTACCGGTCAAGTATTCCTGCCTCTGAAAGCTCCACGGCAAGGTTGAGGGCCGTCTGCCCGCCCATGGTGGGCAGGAGGGCATCGGGCCTTTCCCTTTCTATAATCATTTCAAGAATCTCAGTAGTCAGAGGTTCTATATAGGTGGCATCTGCCATCTCGGGGTCTGTCATTATGGTGGCAGGATTCGAGTTGACCAGGACCACCTCGTATCCGAGTTCTCTCAATGACTTGCAGGCCTGGGTGCCTGAGTAGTCGAACTCACAGGCCTGGCCTATAACAATGGGACCTGAACCGATCAGAAGTATTTTCTTGATGTCTTTTCTCTTTGGCACTTTCACCTCATAGCAGTCTATTTAACCTGACTTGAGCGATTTTTCAGCCCGACACTCCAGAAATCTTCCGCCTGCCCTGCTCATAAAAATCACTCAAGTCAGGTTATAAAACTTTTTATTTTCTCCGCAACACCCTCTACATCCGTCCGGTCAGTCGTTGTCAGGATCGTGTGTTTTGCATCACCAAAGTCAAGATCAAGATTGTAAAATTCCTGGACTTCACCAAATCCGGGTATTACTGTTCCATGCTGAAGAGCGATCTTTTCCACAAAGGCGATAGCATCGGGGTTTTCCGGCTCAATCCTGACATGGCTTATATCCATCCTCTTTAGTTCTGCAAGAGACCTCCTTACGGTCTTGCCGAAGAGGGGCCTCTTGAGTGAGATGGCTATATCTCCGGCTCTGATGTCAAAGGTGGTTTCGAGGTAGGGCTCCTTGAAAACAAAAAACCTCACGAAGGGAAAGCTCGCTCCGAAGAGGATTACTGCAAGGATGTAGTGTAGCAACCTCAGTTCACCAGACAGGGCAAAATATATGAGAAGCCCCACCGCCAGGACTGCGGAGACAAAACTCGTTGCAAGTTCCCGGCTGAAAATACCGCTGTGAAGCACGCTTCCCTTCTCTGCCCTGAACGATTTCGCTCTCAGGGTAATCCTGCCTTCCTCGATCGTGAGGGAAAATCTCTCCTCTTTATTGTTCTCCATCCCTTAATCCTTTACCGTAATGTTCTGAGAATACCTTCTCGTACTGGAGGTAACCCTCAGGATGGGGTGGTTTCTCCTCGGCAGGATAGCCAATGGCGATTATGGACTCAACGGTCATATGCTCCGGTATTCCCAATGTTTCCTTTATATAGTCCCCAGCAGTCTTTGAGTTGTTGTGCATCCTCTTTCTTATCTGGATCCAGCAACTCCCGAGCCCCAGATTGTGAGAAGCAAGCTGAATGATTATTGAGGCGATGGAGCAGTCCTCCACCCAGACATCACATTTGTCGGGGTCAGCCAGTACCACTATCGCAAGGGGAGCACCCTTCAGAAAGGAAGAGCCGTGCTCTTTTGCCCTTGAAAGGCTCTCAAGGAGCCCCCTGTCTCTGACGACTATGAACTCCCAGGGGTTGAGGCCTCGTGACGAGGGTGAGCGAAGAGCCGCCTCGATTATCATCTCAATCTTTTCCGGCTCGACATCACGTGCTTCAAACCTTCTTATGCTCCTTCTTTTTCGTATCAGATCAATAAACATCTTTCTCCTTGTCATATAAATAACCAGCAGATTTTACGAACCTGGTCTTTCCTTATGCGTATTGATTCATCATCTCCCTGAATCTCTTGAAAATGTGTCTTGCATCATTCGGCCCCGGGCCTGCTTCCGGGTGATGCTGTACAGAGAAGACGGGGAGTTCCACATGCTCCATCCCCTCTTCAGTCCCGTCATAAAGATTACGGTGGGTAAGACGGACCTTATCACCAATGCTTTTTATGTCCACACAGTAGTTGTGATTCTGGGATGTAATCTCCACCTCCCCGGTGGGAAGATACTTCACAGGGTGGTTCCCACCATGATGGCCGAACTTGAGTTTGTAAGTCCTTCCACCAAGGGCGAGTCCCAGGATCTGATGACCAAGACAGATACCGAAGATAGGTTTCTTCCCAAGGAGTTTTTTTGTGTTCTCAATGCCGTATGTAACTGCCTCCGGATCGCCAGGGCCGTTACTGAGAAGCACCCCGTCGGGGTTCATCTCAAGCACTGCCTCTGCAGGTGTGCTGGCCGGCACAACGGTAACATCCAAATTCTCCTCAGCAAGGTTTCTGAGTATGCTGAATTTCACGCCAAAGTCATAGACAACAACACGATAAGTGTCTGATGTTGCTTTATGAGTTCTGAGTTCTGTGGTATCCTTTCCGCCCCATTGCCAGAGAGGTTCAAACCACTTGTACTCTTTCTTTGTAGTAACAAGCCTTGCCAGGTCAATACCGCCGATGCCGGGATGGTCTTTTATCTTCGCAAAGAGCTTTTCAGGGGCTGTATCCTCCGTTGAGATAATCCCTACCTGGGCGCCATAGTTGCGAATGTGTATGGTGAGGGCCCTTGTGTCAATACCGGAAATCCCCACAATACCATGGCGTTTCAGGTAATCACCGAGGGAGCCCCTGGATCGCCAGTTGCTGTGGTATTCAAGGTACTCCTTCACTACAAACCCTTCTACCTTGGGCCCGCCTGAGGATTCTGTGTCCTCTTCGTTTATACCATAGTTGCCCATCTGGGTATAGGTCATGGTCACGATCTGCCCCTTGTATGACGGGTCTGTAAGGATCTCCTGATAACCTGTCATGGAGGTGTTGAAGACCACTTCACCGACAGCCTCACCATCTGCACCGAAGGCCTCACCTTCAAAGACAAGCCCGTCCTGTAGTACAAGCAATGCTTTTTTCATCTATCCTCCCTCTCATACACCTGTCCCTTGCATATCGTAATTACAGGGAGTCCCTCAAGGACAAACCCTTCAAAAGGCGTGTTTTTCCCCTTGGACAGAAATCGTTCCGGCTCCACCTTCCAGCCTTTCTTGAGATCCAGAATCGTGATATCCGCATCTGAGCCGGTTTTCAGTGAGCCCTTTCCAAGACCGAGTATGGTTGAGGGATTCAGTGACATCTTTCTTGCAATGTCTGAAAGAGTAAGAACTCCCTCTCTCACAAGTGAGAGTGACAACGGCAGGGCAGTCTCAAGCCCTGAAATCCCGAAAGCTGCCCTGTCGAATTCACATAGTTTTTCATCCCTGTGGTGCGGGGCATGGTCAGTTGCAATAACGTCTATCGTCCCGTCAACAAGTCCTTCCCTTATGGCTTCAATATCTCCGGTTGTCCTCAGCGGAGGATTGACCTTAGCCTCGGTCCTGTAGCCTTTTACGGCATCCTCTGTGAGGGTGAAGTAATGGGGACAGGTCTCCGCTGTTACAGGCAGACCTTCCTTTTTGGCCTCCCTCACGGCCCTGACACCCCCGGCGGTTGAGACATGGGCGATGTGAAGGCGGCCGCCTGTGAGTTTTGCAAGTTCGATGTCCCGTTTTATCATGACTACCTCAGCCTCGGAAGGGATCCCCCGCAGGCCGAGCTGAAGGGAAACCCTGCCTTCATTCATAACCCCGCCTGATGAAAGGTCCTCATCCTCGGCATGACTTATAATGGGGAGATCAAATCTCCTGGAATACTCCAGGGCACGCCTCATCACGAGGCTGCTCATTACGGGCCGCCCATCATCTGAGAAGGCGACACAGCCTGCCTCTGCCATCATTCCCATTTCAGCAAGCTCTTCCCCCTTTTGCCCCTTTGTTATGGCACCGATGGGAAATACATAGCAGGCGCCATCTGCATAGGCCTTTCTCAGAATGAACTCCGTCACGGTCTCATTGTCATTTACAGGGTTCGTGTTCGGCATGCAGCAGACTGAGGTGAAGCCCCCGTGTACTGCTGCCCGGGTCCCGGTCTTTATGGTCTCCTTGTATTCAAAGCCCGGCTCACGGAGATGTACATGCATGTCAACGAGGCCAGGGAAGACATGGAACCCTGAGGCGTCTATAACCGTGAAGCTCTGGATATCGAGCCCTGGGGCCGGGACTCTGCCGGGGGAGGTCTCAAGAATTATCTCTTTGATCTTCCCGTTTTCAATGACAATATCACCGGGAGCATCAATCTCCTGGGAGGGGTCGACTATATGGCCGTTTTTTATTAGAATCTTCATCCTCTGCCTCCAAGCAGATAGAGGACAGCCATCCTCACGGCAATCCCGTTTGTCACCTGTTCAAGGATTACAGAACTGGGCGAGTCGGCAACTGCTGAATCAATCTCGACTCCCCTGTTCATGGGCCCAGGGTGCATGACTATCGCGTCCTCTTTTGCAAGGGAGAGCCGTTCAGTCGTGAGACCCCATAGCCGGAAGTATTCGTCAACAGTGGGGAAGAACCCCCTGTCCTGCCTTTCAAGCTGAATCCTGAGCATCATTATCACATCAACGTCTTCAATTCCTTCCTCCATGGAATGAAAAACCTCAATTCCTTCCTCCCTGAAACCATCAGGGATCAGTGTGGGGGGACCTATCAATCTGACCTCTGCCCCCAGTTTCCTGAGACAGGGGATATTTGATTTTGCCACCCTGCTATGGAGAATGTCTCCAACGATGGCCACCTTAAGCCCTTTAAGGATCCCCTTCTTTTCCCTTATGGTAAAGGCATCCAGGAGGGCCTGCGTGGGATGCTCGTTGATCCCGTCACCGGCATTTATTATCGAGGCATCCATCTGTCTCGAAAGAAGGTGGGAGGCGCCTGACGAGGAATGTCTCACCACCACAAAATCAGCCCCGAGCGACTGGATGGTCTTTGCTGTATCAATAAGGCTTTCCCCCTTTACCACAGAACTGGTGGGAACGGAGAAGTTGATAACATCAGTGCTCAGCCTCTTTGCAGCCACCTCGAAGGAGGTTCTTGTCCTTGTTGAGGGCTCGAAAAAGAGGTTTACTACAGTCTTGCCTCTCAGGGCCGGCACTTTCTTTATGTCCCTTTTGAGGACATCCCTGAACCCCTCAGCCGTGTCCAGTATGAGGGTGATATCCTCCTTATCAAGATCCTTGATGCTCAGAAGATGTCTTCTGTCCAAGTAACCGCCTCTCTCTCAGGATTTAAAAAAACCTTCCTGTCCCGGAATCACCATAGATTTCCAAACACTAACCTGTCCTCCTATTATCCGGGGTGAGGTCTGAAACTTTCATTATCAACACCTGTTCGTTCAATAAGGCGCTTCCCTGTGTCAGCTCGGCAGAGACCGAACGGAACTTATCTACTTAAAACACCCTTCATACTACTGATCAAGCCTGTTAAGGCACTGTCCATAACAGACTTTCTTTACTCAGACATGACCGGCGCTTTATAATGAAAGTTTCAGCACCCACCCCGGAATCACCCAACTTATGTAACATTTAGGTAAACTCATTCAATAGACTTGATAATCACCCTGTCCTCGCCGCCTTCTTCGGTAAGTTCGACCACTATATTTTCCTTAAGGGAGGTAGGGACGTTCTTTCCAACAAAATCAGGCCTTATCGGGAGTTCCCTGTGCCCGCGGTCAACAAGCACTGCCAGTTGAATCCTTGCCGGTCTTCCTATGTCCATAAGGGCATCCATTGCAGCCCTTATAGATCTGCCAGTAAAAAGGACATCGTCCACTAAGACGATCACCCTGCCGGTAATCTCGAAGTCTATCTCTGTCTTACGTACAACGGGCTGTTCCTTCCGCAGACCGATATCATCCCTGTAGAGGGAGATATCAAGGGTTCCCGTTGGAAGTGTAATGCCCTCTATTTCCCTGATCTTTGATCTGATCCTGTTGGCAAGGTAGACACCCCCGCGCTGTATGCCGACAAGGCAGAGTAATCCTGTATCTTCATTTTTTTCTATTATTTCATGGGCCATCCTTGTCAATGCCCTCTGGATGTCCCGTTTGTCAAGGATAACCTTTGTCATTGCTTTACCCCGGACAGGAAGGCTGGAAAGAAAGGGACGGGAATGCCCTGTTCAGGATGGAGGGCGAGATTCTGGCAGTGTATGTAGGTATAAAGGGGGACATAAAAAAACCCTTCGCCCCTCTTGCAGGGTGAAAGGTTCAATCTCCGGAATTTCTCTCTCAAACTGACCTCCCTGCCTTACCAGCCTCACAGAGCCGGTTTAAAGGCAGAAATATTAAAACATAATCAGTATAGGTTCTGCAAGTGGCTGAGAAAGGATAACGATCTGGACCCGGATTAACCTTACAGTTGCATAAATTCCCACTTAAAGGCAGAGCAGGACTGAACAACGGTTTCAATACAGACGTCTTTTTGTCTCTCAAATTCACGAGTGGTTTACAGGTCGGGCTGGGGGGCAATTTTCACCCAGCTCTTTTTATTTCTCCTCCTGATTTCTTATTATAGGTTTATGAGTAAGAGGATCGGTGATGAGGGGGAGAGCTTTGCCGAGAAGTTCCTGAAGCAGAAGGGGTACAGGATACTGGAGCGGAATTACAGGACTCCCATAGGTGAGATCGACATTGTTGCCAGGGATGGTGAGTATATGGTTTTCATTGAGGTGAAGACCCGGCAGAGCCTCCAGTATGGTGCTCCAGTCGATGCAGTTGACCGGAGAAAGAGGGAGCGGATCAGGCGGCTGGCCCTTCTGTATCTCAAGAACAAGAGGCTTTATGACAACCCTGTCAGGTTCGATGTGCTTGGCCTTACTCTGATAGATGGCCGTTACGAGGTTGAGCTTATAAAGAATGCCTTTGAGGTGTAGGGGAAAAAACAGGCTGAGGTCTAGGTCAAGTCTGAGAAGACGGCGTATAGGTCGATACGACCAAGCGTGGAGCGGATAGGGAGAAAAAACAGGTTGAGGTTTAGTAACCTAATACACCAATAACCAATAACCAATAACTAATAACCTTTTCAGGGAGGGAATTATGGGAGAAAGGGCACTTCACAGGGACCTGCCCCTGATCCAGGATGCCGATCTGGAGGGCAAGGTCGTCCTGATAAGGTTTGACCATAATGTGGTGAAGAACGGGGAGATAAGGGATCCCTACAGGATAGACAGGACGATCGGGACGCTCTTTCATATCGTTGAACGGGGCGGGAGGCCGATAATGATGACCCATGTGGGGAGGCCCAGGGATAAAAAGACCGGGAAGATAACCTGCAGGGAGGAGGAGTCGGTCAGGCCTGTGGTAGAGTACCTTGAACAGAAGCTCCATACCACCATACACCTTCATGACTTTCCAGTACAGGAAGACAGAGGCATACCAGGGATTGATACATCCATAAATATCCCGATCCGGGAGCTGAGAAAGAGGCGGATCGGGGGGATCTATCTCCCCAACACCCGATGGTTCCTTGGGGAGGAGGCTTCCGGTGAAGAGAGGGAACGGTTCGCCCTCCAGCTTGCCGGACTTGCCGATCTCTATGTGAATGATGCCTTCGGCTCATGGCAACCCCATGCATCGACCTTTGATGTGACGAGGCATCTCCCTTCCTATGCAGGGTTCCTGATGCAGGAGGAGATAAGGAACCTCCAGAGGGTTCTGGAGCCTGAGAGGCCCTTCCTTGCAGTAGTAGCAGGCGCAAAGTACGATACAAAGATCGGTCCACTCTCGGCTATATATGAAAAGGTAGACCGCCTGATCCTCGGGGGTGTGATATACAACACCTTTCTCTGTGCAAAGTACGGGATAAGAATAAAGGGGGTTAATGAAGAAGACATCCGGCTGGCAGGGGCTTTAGTGGAGAGAGACCGGGGTTTCGGTAAGATAGTCGAACTTCCCTATATAGTGGAGTCCGATACCCTGGAGGGGAGGAAGGAGGGGATGTACAGGACACTATCCATCAGGGATTTCAGAGAGGGTGAAAGCTACGGGTATGTTCTGGACATTGCTCCGGAGTCTTTTGAGGTGCCGGAGGTAGTCCAGGCTATCGCCGAGGCAAGGACGATATTCACCAATGCGGTAATGGGCTTTACCCCCCATTTCACTGATGGATCAAGGGCCCTTGACCATGCCATAGACCGGAACAGGGATGCGATGAAGATGTACGGAGGAGGAGATACGCTCCAGGAGTTCAAGGATCTCTGCCCGGGGCTCTATCTCTCTGTCATGAATGATGCTAACTACTATTTCTTTACTGGTGGCGGTACAGTCCTGAAGGCAATAGAGGAAGGCACTCCTTACGGGCTGGAACCTGTAAAGGCCCTCCTTGAGGCAGGAAAAAGGACAGGATGAGGTAGAGGTTAAGAAAGATAGCGTATAGCGGGTAG
>WFTX01000131.1 GCA_015485235.1 Nitrospirota bacterium
CATATGGAGAGGGAGAAATATCATGGAAATTTAATGCATTTCTGAGAGGAATCCTGAAAAACCAAAAGAGCTTTTGTATGGGATTTTTTTCCAGACTTGCCCTTTCGGTCCCAGCAAGAGAACTCCCCAGAAAGTGAACTCCTGTCTTATAAATTACAAATCCGATAAACAAACCAACAACCATTATTATTGAAAAATAAAGAAAGGACCTCACAAATCTCTGCCAATCACTTCTTTCTTCAAAAAGCATAACTGCAGCTATGACCCAGAAAAACATTCCTGCTGGCTGATAAATAGTTATTGAAAGCAAGAATAAAACTACAGCTATCATTAAGTTCTTGTTCTTTTTCTTACGATCTGATTCCCTCATGGCAAGATACACATATATGGCTGCAATACTTGAAATAATGGTTGAGTATGGACAAAGAAACGTCACAGCCCATGATGCAACAACCTGAAATGGCGGCAATGTAACAATGATGTATGAAATACACAAGGCCTCAAATTTCTTCCAGCCAAATCCTTGTAAGACAATAAACAGGACAACCGCCAGCAAACCAATTCCTATGATACCTGTCAGTCTAAGCCATCGTAGGTCTTGTATTTTATCCAGATTTGAGAACACTAGACATTTCAGAAATGCCGACACAGGTCTGCCTGAAGCTAGAATCATACCTATTTCACTGTACCACTCAAACTTACCACTATGAAGCGCGGAATAATCGTCAGAAAATGCAAAGGGAGTTATGAAGGCCTGATGGTAGGTTAGTATAATCGCCCCTGCAAGAATTACTAGGCAAACAAGGTCCTTCAAAGAAACTTTATACATATCTTTACCACTATCGTTAAAGTCTGTCAAGGATATTGACATTATCTAAAACCACTCTTTTCTATCCGAACATACAACTCCCCATACCTCTCCACCATCCGTTCAACTGTAAAGAACTCCTTATAGAGCGCCCTTGACGCCTCTCCCATCCTTTCTCTCATCTCCCCGTCTTCTGCAAGACGCTGAAGGCATTTGATCGCTTCTTCAAGATTACTGAAGAGACAGCCGTTCAGTCCCTCCTTGACAAGATCAATATTGCCCGGACATTCCGAAAGAACAAGGGGCTTCTTGAGGCTCATCGCCCTGACTGCAGCAAGGGGAAGTCCCTCCCATGAGGAGGTGGATATGTATATATCCATATCCATTATATACTCATCCACCTTTTCGCTATCGACCCATCCTGTGACTTCAATATTTGGCGAAACAAGAGAGTGCCGCAGTTCACCATCGCCGACCCAGAGAAATTTGAGGCCCTTTCCCCCGGCAAATCTCTCTGCAATCCTGTTGAAGAGTTCAGGATTCTTCTGTTCAGTCATTCTCCCCACTGTCCCTGCGATAATCCTGTCTCTGCCTTTCCCCATCCCATTGGAGATACTCTCGTAGCAGTCTGGAACCCCGTTATAGATAAACTCACCCTTTATGCCGTAACCCTGAATTACCTCCAGTTCGGATCTGGAACAGGCGATAACCTTGCCACCGAATCCGGCGCCAGTCTTCTCAAGAAATACAAAAAATCTCTTCTTAATATTCCCTACATCCGTTCTGAGAAAGGCTATGCTGTGGGTAGTATAAAGCACCCTGTTCTCGACTCCCAGGAGCCTCGCCGCCAGCCTTCCGAGGAATCCTGCCTTGGAGGAGTGGAGGTGTATTACTGGAGCGTTCCTCTGTTTCTTTAAAAACTTAATCAGTTCCAGGAATGCCGGGAGGTCCTTCCACGGTCTGATCTCTCTTGTTGCATGCTTCCAGGGATGGAATGTCACATTCACAGGAAAAAGGCTTCTGAAGTCATCGGCCGTTTCCGGTCTCAGCCCGCAAATGATTACATGCTTATATCCAGGCATTCCCTTTGTCAGGGCAAGGAGAAAATCGAAGACACCACCGCCGAATGACTCAACAACATGTATTATTCTCATCTGTAAACCAGCGACTTGGTTTTCTCAACCATGAAATACGGCAACAGGAGCAGGATCAGGTTTCTGAACATCCCGTAAAAGGCGATAACACTCCAGTCAAAGTTGTCCCTTATCACCCTGAGCCGCGAAAGAACCTGTCTTCTCCTGTGCCGGAGGGAAATCCCCCCGGGGTTGATTTCATACCTGAGCAGGAACTCAGGCAGGTTGGCTGTCCGGTAATTTCTGAGAAACCTGAAAAAAAAGGCATAATCCTCTGCATGGGGATACTCTGTGGGGTATAGCCCTACAGTATCCAGGGCCTCTGCCCTGAACATGACGGAGGAATGATTGAACATGTTGTTAAGAAACATTTTCCGTCTGATTTCATCGTGGGATACAGGTGGTCTGAATCTGAAGACATCCCTCCCGTTCATATCAACAAAAATCACATGGCTGCCCAGCAGATAAACATCTCTGTTTTCCTCCAGGTACGAGACCTGCTTTTTGAACCTTTCAGGATGGGTTATGTCACCGGAATCAAGTCTTGCAATATACCTGTATCTCCCAATGGAGCGGATGAACTCAAGTCCCTCATTAAGTGCATATTCAATACCATGATTGTCTTCGAGGCAGAGGATATGAAATTTATTTACTGCAGGGAATTTTCTCGCAAGACTTTCAAGTTCAGGCCTCTCCTCACTCCCGTCATCCACTATCAGGACATCAACAGGCTCTGAATCGGTAATACTTCCAAGGGATGAAAAAAGACCTCTCAGATTATTATAGTGAGGAATAAGCACAATGACTTCGGCATTCTTTTTTCCCCCGATCATGGCATTCACATCAGTATTATACATCTTGGGTGACCTGATTTTAAACCTCTGCACCTGCTATAATAACCACGCACAAATACAAGGAATCAGGAGATTGACATGTCTGAAGCGGTTTTAGTCACAGGTGCTGCCGGATTTATTGGAGCAAGCGTGGCCGGGATGCTGATTGAGCAGGGACGGGATGTTATCGGGATAGACAATCTGAATGATTATTACGATCCACGGCTCAAGGAATGGCGGCTTGAACCTCTCAAAAACAGTCCCGCCTTCTCCTTCATTGAAGGGGATATAGCTGATACAGAACTCATCAAACGTATTTTCAGGGAAAACAGGATTGACTATGTGATAAACCTTGCCGCCCGGGCAGGGGTCAGGGCTTCAGTGGAAGACCCCTGGGTGTATCTGGAAACCAATGTAAAGGGGACCCTCAACCTCCTGGAGGCCTCCAGACAGTCCGGGGTAAAAACATTCGTTCTTGCATCAACCTCCAGCCTCTACGGATTCAACGAGATGCCCTTCAATGAGGAGCAAAAGACAGATTCTCCCCTTGCCCCCTACGGGGCAACCAAGAAGGGAGCCGAGGTGCTCTGTTACAGCTACCACTACCTTTACGGACTTAATACAATCGTACCGAGATACTTCACCGTCTATGGCCCCGGTGGGAGGCCTGACATGAGCATATTCAAGTTCATACTGAAGATCGAGAGGGGAAGGCCCATCCCCGTCTATGGCGACGGCAGGCAGACGCGGGACTTCACCTTTATAGACGACATCGCCCGGGGCACTCTGGCGATGCTCGGGCTTGAGGGATACGAGATAATCAACCTCGGGAATGACAACTCCGTGGAACTCCTCTATGTAATCGGGCTGATAGAGGACGCCCTCGGGAAAAAGGCTGTTATTGACTGGCAGGAACGGCATCCGGCAGATGTAGAGGCAACCTGGGCTGATATCGGCAAGGCAAGAAAACTCCTGAACTGGGAGCCCCTTACCGGGATTGAGGAAGGCATTGAAAAGACTGTGAAGTGGTTCAGGGACAACAGGGAATTCATTCTTTCATTAAGGGAGGAGCAATGAACAGTGGAACACTCAGGTACCACCACCTGATACGTTGGCTTTCGGCAAGGGTGATTGTAGTACTTTTCCTGGCTCTGGCTGTATCTGCCTGCGGAAAGAAGGCCGAGGTCAGGCCCTCTCCTGAGGCGGTGAGGGCAAGAGAGGCATTCCAGCTCGCTGAAAAGCTCAGAGCCGCCTATCTGAGCAGGGACAAGACACGGTTCGAGGCCCTTACTACACGGAAGGGTTACCTGAAGATAATCGGGAGCATAAGGGATTTTGACTCCGCCACTCTCAGGTTCACACCCCGGTGGGTGGATTTGGAGGGCACCAGGGTCATCCTCTACATTAACTGGAAGGGAACCTGGCAGAAGGGCGGAAAAAGTTACTCTGACGAGGGGCTCTCAACTTTTGTCCTTGAAGGCTCACCGCTCAGGCTTGACGACATACTGAGGGCAAACCCTTTCAGCAGGCCCGAACTCTGAGTCTACCTTTCAGTTGAATAAATTGTTTCCCACAGGTATGGGGTGGTCGATACGACTGAATGCCCTCACGGAGCCTTTTCTGCATATGCCATTATCCGGGGTGGGTTCTGAAACTTTCATTATCAACACCTGGTGGTTCAAGAAGGCGCTTCCCTGTGTCAGCTCGGCAGAGACCGAATGAGCTTATCTACTCAAAACGCCCTTCATACAACTGATCAAGCCTGTTAAGGCTATGTCCATAACAGACTTCCTTTGCTCAGACATGACCGGCGCTTTATAATGAAAGTTTCAGACCCCACCCCCGAATCTTATCAGAAGGTCCCTGGGAGATTTTAGTCGTATCGACTACCACGCCATGCAACATTAAGAACTATCCACAACTCGAACAGGCGCTCCCGCTGCTTCCGCAGGAGGAGCAGCCTGAAGAACCTGCAAAGGGCTTGTCGACCCCGCTCATCCCGAAGACGGAGAACTTCTTCACCACATCCTCACTCCCGCACTTGACGCAGGTTATCTTCTTTTCACCGAAGACAAGGAGTTCAAACTCCTCTCCACATTCAGAACACCTGTACTCATATATGGGCATTTTCGTCTCCTTTCTCAAAGAATGTCTTTTCTCAATGATTCCAGCTACAGCGGGGAGAGGCGGTATGGCGGAAAGAACATCAATGCACGACACCTTAGAAAATGAGGGTTCCTTATGCCACACAGACCTTCCCAGACAGTCAGATATAACACCTCTTGAATCAGGTTGCTGTCCGGTAATCCTGTCGGTTGCATTGTGTTCTTGGAGCCTTGCCGCCTCTCCTTAAATTGTACTGGACAGGCACAGTGTTTTTATTATAACCCAAACAGACACATCACATAAACAACACTCTAAGACCCCAGATTGCCGATAGAAAAAATACCCCAACAATAAAGGGCAGGAGGGCATAGGGTTTGAGCGGTTTCAGGCAATCTATGATCTTCACCAGGAAGGTGAAGTAGATTGCCTGCCTCGGAGCAGGCCCTGGATGGCCTGCGAGAATGAGGCGAAAAGCCTATACCCTCCTGCCTTGTAACTGACTGATGAGTCAATCGGCATTTTTGGGTAAGACCTGAAAAGGCTGGTTACCGGAGTACTGGTTTTTGGTTTCTGGTTACTGGTTATTTCCCGCATTCACGCTTTCACGCATCCACACATTAACGCTTCCCTGTGCATTTCCCGCCTTGTACTTCTCTACGCTATACGCTACCCCCTTTCTTATTTTTCCTCCTCCCCAGCCCCCAGAATGGCCTCCTCTACCATCTCAATCAGATGGTAGACCCTGTCATCGCCGAAGAGACCGGACAGCTGGTACATGCACCCCGGGCAGGCGGTGATTATCATCCCGGCACCGGAAGAATCAACCTCTGCCCTCTTTTTCTTAAAGAGCCCCTCCCTTATCCCCCAATCCGGGCCGGAGAGCATCAGGGGAAGCCCGCAGCAGTCTCCAGGCTCACCCACCACCTCAATGGATAGCCGGCGTAACAGATCCCTTGGCTCCTTGTACACCCCAAGGCCGTACCTTGCATGGCAGGGGTCATGATAATACCCCTTCACCCCGATGTTCCCTTCCGGCTTTATCACATCCCGGAGAAACTCCACAGAATCCTGAACAGGAAGACCCTTCCCCCAGATACTCCTGTATCTCTCTCTCAGGGTGAGGGCGCAGGTAGGGCAGAGAGTGACTATGGAATCATGCTCAAACCTCTCGAAAACCTTCATATTCTTTCTCATCATGGCCTCCGCCTCAGACAATCCCCCGAGGGCTATAAGCGGAGAGCCGCAGCAGGCCTCACCTTCAGGTATCACCACCTCATAGCCTGAAATATTACAGACCCTGATAAGGGAATATATCAGATGGGGCTGAAAAAACCTTGGTGCACACCCCCCGTAAAGAATCACCCTTCCCTTTCTTGTCATCGGGTCTGGAGGCGGATAGACCCCTCCCCGGCTGAACTGTTCTGTGCCGGGGGGCAACTCCAATACCTCCAGCCCCTTTCTCCTGAGTAAAGGGAAAAGGAAGAACCGGGACAGCCTCACCACGGAAGAAGAAAACCCCCTCCGTCTGAGCATGAAGGGAAGAACCCTTCTGTATATCCTCCGTCTGTCGTCATAATCAGTCAGCAGCCTTCTTCCTTCGACAAGGACCCTCTCCATGTCCACACCAACGGAGCACTGGCCGCTGCAGGCGCCACAGAGAAGGCAGGAAAATATCCGGTCAGACGCCGCCTGGGAGGGCCTGAGTTCTTCCGTAAGTATCCTGTACAGAATCCTCAGCCTTCCCCTGGGACCAAGGGACTCCCTTGCCCCGAAGAGATAGGTGGGACACTCAATCTTGCAGCCGCCGCAGAGAATGCAGCGGCGAAGTTCTTTAAGAAGTTCTTCCTTGGTCATTGGTATATTGGTGTAATAGTATATTCGTTATTCGCTTATTCGGGCTCAGCCCCGGTCCGTCTCCAGATCAACTGCCGACACAGAACGTGGAACCTCCGCTGCCGACCCATTTCCGTCATGCTGAGCGACAGCGAAGCATCTCGTCTTGCTATTCTTCGGCCTCAAACCTTGATCTCCTTGAAGATTTCAGGCAGATTTCATTTTCAGATTCTGTTCAACTTTCCGCTCACAAACCCCTCAAGGTCAAGGGAGACATACCTGAAACCTGCATCAAGGAGATACCTTACCACCCTCTGCCGGAAGGCCCTGTCAAGGAATCTCCCGATATCCGCTTCATTCACCTCTATCCTGGCAACACCACCGTGGTCCCTCACCCTTACCTCCCTCAGGCCCTCTCCATGCAGAAAGGCCTCGGTCCTCTCTATACGTTCAAGTGCTTCAGGAGTGACAGGGATGTTGTAGGGTATCCGGGAAGCCAGGCAGGGAGAAGCAGGCCTGTCCCAGGTGGGAAGGCCAAGGGTCCTTGATATCTCTCTTATCTCCCCCTTGCCAATGCCTGCTTCGATGAGGGGGCTCCGGACCCCATGACGTCTCGCCGCCTCAAGGCCGGGCCGGTGATCACTGGTGTCGTCGGCATTGCTCCCGTCAACCACCCACCGGAACCCCTCGTGCCTCGCCATCCTTGTCAACTCCCCGAAGAGGGTGTCCTTGCAGTAGAAACATCTCTGCGGGGTGTTTCTCCGGTACTCTTCCCGGTCCAGCTCACCGGTTCTTACAAACCTGTGGGGCACACCTATGAGTTCTGCCATCTTCCGGGCGTTCTCACTGTCCCAGGACGGAGTGGAAGGGGAGAGTCCTGTGACGGCGAGGACCGGGATCCCGGCATCCTTTCCGGCTTTCATTACGAGGGTGCTGTCAGCACCGCCTGAACAGGCGACCAGTATGCTCTCAAGCTCTCTGACAAGCTGAACAAGACGGGTGTAAAGGGATTTCATATCCCGGGAAGAGCGGTCCTCAGTCCCTTTCAACGAAGAACCGATATGGTATAGTTTTCCTGGTGCAACTGGGCGTCCTCTTTTATTATAACCTCTATACCCCTCGTTTTCTCAATCTCCTCGACGGCATAGCTCTCCTCGTCCGAAAGGAGTTCCGCCACATAGGGGTGGGCGGTGATCAGCACCCTTGCACCCTGGGTAATGGTCATCTTCTCGATCTTCCTGAAAATCTCAAAACAGATCGTCCTTGGCGAAAGGACAAACCCCTTTCCCTCACAGTAGGGACATGTGTTACAGAGAGTCCTCCCAAGGCTCTCACGGACCCTCTTTCTGGTCATCTGTATAAGCCCTAACTCAGAGATGTTGTATATAGTGTTCTTTGCCTTGTCCCTCTTGAGGGCATCCCTGAAGGCATTGAAGAGCTTCTCTCTGTTCCCTGTCTCCTCCATGTCTATGAAGTCTATGATAATTATCCCGCCCAGATTCCTCAGCCTTATCTGATAGGCGATCTCCTTGACGGCCTCGAGGTTGGTCTTAAGGATCGTATCCTCGAGGTTTTCCTTTCCTACAAACTTGCCGGTATTCACGTCTATCACGGTCATGGCCTCGGTCTGGTCTATCACTATATAACCGCCGGATTTGAGCCAGACCTTCCTCCCGAGGGCCCTTGCGATATCAAGCTCCACACCAAAGGCATCAAAAAGCGGCTCAGGGCCGTCATAAAGCTCAATCCTGTCAGTAAGTTTCTCAAAGTAGGTATTGACAAAGTCCTTTATCCTCTCGTATTCCACCTTTGAATCTATGATCATCCGCTCCACATCCTGGCTCATCAGGTCTCTGACGCTCCGGAAAACAAGGTCAAGGTCGCTGTAAAGGAGTGTAGGTGCGGAGACCCTGTCCTTCTTCTCCTGGATGTTTTCCCAGATGAACCGGAGGAATTCCAGGTCACCCCTCAGTTCCTCCGTATCCTCACCTTCAGAGGCGGTCCTGATTATGAGGCCGTAGCCCTTGGGCCGGATCTCGTCCACAATATCCTTCAGTCTCTGCCTCTCGTCCTCCCCGGTAATCCTTCTTGATATCCCCACATGGTCAAGTCCGGGCATGAGGACGAGGTACCTGCCGGGTATCGTCACATAGGAGGTCACCCGGGCCCCCTTTGAACCTATGGGGTCCTTGGCAACCTGGACGATGATCTCCTGCCCCTCCTGAATCAGGTCCTCTATCGGGACGTCCTGACGGCCCTTTTTTATCTGGATCTGGATCTCTTCAGTCTCTTCTTCCTCTTCCAGAAAGGGGGCATAGGATTCTATGTCGGCTTTTATATCTGCTACGTAAAGGAAGGCGGCCTTCTCAAGGCCGATGTCTACAAAGGCGGACTGCATTCCCGGAAGGACCTTAACCACCTTCCCCTTGTAAATGTTTCCGACAAGGGAGGTGTCCTTCTTCCGCTCTACGTAAAACTCTACTAACTGGCCGTTTTCTAAGAGCCCAACCCGTACTTCATCAAAGGTTACATTTATTAGAATCTCACTTGACATCAAAGATTACGGGCATCAGTCCCCTCAGGAGCCTCCTGCAGGCACCTTGACCAGATCCATGGGGGTAATCCATCGCTTCCTGAACCCGAAGAGGCCTGTCCGTATTACCTTCAGTTCCTCCATGGACATCCCGAAGAGGCCCTCCAGCATTTCCCTCACCTTGACCTTCTTCTCAGGCCTGTCAAGAAGCTGCAACTTTACCCGCTTGCCCCCCATTATATCAAATTTGTGCAGATTTTCTCTGAATTCCCCTCCTCCCCTCAGCATAAAGCCGAGGTCAACACCGGCATCTTCAGGAAAACGGACCTCATACTCATAGAGGGTGATGAAGCTCGTCAGGGATGGGACCTTCCCGAATACGAAGGCCATATCCTCAACCCTGAGCCCCTCGGGGAGGTGATGGTTGATCCTCTCAATGAACTCATCAGGATCAAAGGGCGGATAGACCTCCATATCAAGATACTCCTGAAGACCTCCTATGCCGACACTCAGAGGCGGCCCGAAGGAGACCCTTGGCGAAGGGCTGTAGCCCTCGGAATAGACGAGGGGGACCCCTGCCCTCCTCAACCCCCTGAGAAGGGCGGTTGTGAGTTCCAGATGGGAAAGACAGTCGAGGGGGGATGTTTTTGAGAACCGGACCCTTACCTTGACAGGGCTGAACCTCCCTGTCTCCTGATGGGATCTCCTCTGAAACCCCACATCTTCACGGGAGAGGAACTCCCCGCTCTTGCAGCCCAGACCGCAGGCGTGGCAGGTGGTGGTGCTGCAGTCCCCTGTCCATTCACCCCGCATTGCCTTTTCATGCTCCCTCCAGAGGAACTCCTTTTTCAGACCGATATCCACGCCGTCCCAGGGGAGGGGCTCTCCCCTTTCAAAGGTCCTTGATGCAAGCCCTTCAGGGGAAAGTCCTGTCTTATCAAATGCTGCCTCCCACTTCTGGCGATCGAAATGCTCTGTCCAGCCGTCAAGATAAGCACCCTGACGGCAGAGTTCCAGGAGAAGGTCCCCTGTCTCGGCTCCTCCCCTTGAGAGGGCCGCCTCAAGGAGGCTCATCGTTCGGTCATGGACTTTGAGATTGATTCCCTTCCTGGGAAGTCTCTCCCTCAGATACCCCACCTTCCGCTCCAGTTCCTCCTGGGACTCCTGGCCTGACCACTGAAATGGTGTATGAGGCTTGGGGACAAAGGGTGAGATGGAGAGTGTTATATTTACATGCTTCCGTGTGTATTTCTTTGCAATCCTGAGGGCCTGAAGCACCATACCGGGGATCGCCTCTATATCATCATCTGTCTCCGACGGAAGCCCTATCATGAAGTAGAGCTTCAGGTTGAGCCACCCCTCACTGAAGAGGGCATGGAGCGCCTTTTCATAATCTTCCGGGCTGAATTCCTTGTTAATCACGGCCCTCAACCTCTCTGTGGCTGCCTCCGGCGCTATGGTGAAACCCGTCTTCTTTACCTGCCTTATCTCCCTCAGGAGATCTTTCTGGACAGCCCCGACCCTCAAAGAGGGAAGGGAGATGGTAATATGTCTGTCTGAAAAGCGATTGTTCACCGCCCTGAGAAGCGGCCTCAGCGCGGTGTAATCCCCGGCGCTCAGCGAAGTAAAGGACACCTCATCATACCCTGTATTCCTGAGGGATTCCTCGACTATCCTGAGTATCCTCCCCGGAGTCCTCTCCCTCAGCGGTCTGTAAACCATCCCGGCCTGACAGAACCTGCAGCCCCTCGTACATCCCCTGCTTATCTCCACATTAACCCTGTCATGGACGATCTGTGTATAGGGAACCGCTGGGGATACCGGAAAGGGGGCATCATCGAGGGAACTCACAACTCTCATCTGTACCCTCTCCTGCCCCTCTCCGGGAACATGGAAACCCTCCACCCCGGAAAGAGCCCTGAGAAAGTCCTCCCTGTTCCCGGAAGAGGCCTTCCACTGTCGCCACAGTTCGGCCATCTCGAGAACGGCCTCCTCCCCGTCTCCCACAAGAAAGGCATCAAAGAATGGTTCCAGCGGGGCAGGGTTTACCGTGCAGGGGCCGCCTCCTATGACAAAGGGGTCCCCCGGACCCCTCTCTTCGCGCCTTACCGGAATACCTCCGATGCGGAGCATTGCAAGCACGGTCGGATAGGAGAGCTCATACTGGAGAGAAAACCCGACAATCCCGAACTCCCTGAGAGGCCTTCCCGTCTCAAGCGATGCAAGGGGGCTCCCCGACTCCTCCAGATACGCCTTCATATCAGGCCAGGGCGCAAAAACCCTCTCAGCAGAGGCGTAATCAATACCGTTGATGATATGGTAGAGTATCTTCAGCCCGAGATGGGACATCCCTATCTCATATATGTCAGGAAAGGCAAGGGCGACCCTGAGCAAGGGAGTTCCCTTTTTTATGGAGTTCACCTCATGGTTTATGTATCTGCTTGGCTTTCTGAATTTCAGTATATTCATCTTTCATTCTTTCAGGAAACGGCAAAAGAAGAACTGTAATAATATCACTCATACGCTGACTTTGGCAAGAGTTGTCCTTGTTCAGGTAAAATCATACACTATGAAAGCACCCTTGAAGAGACTGCATGTAAGTCAGGGCATCTTGCTGCTGATGCTTCTGCTCCTTTTCTCATGCAGGCAGGCAGTGAAGGGACCCGAGCCCCCTCTTCCGCCTGTTGAGGCACTGATAAGCCATCTGCCTGACCTGCCTGACTCCTTTACAGGGAGCGGGAGCTTCACTATCTCCCGCAACGGCGTCTCCGGGGGGAGCTTTCAGGGGCTGCTTGTCTACAGGAAGCCCGACATGATGAGATTCATGCTCCTTTCATCCCTTGGGATGAGCGTCTACGAAGTCATCTTCAGGAATGGGGCACTCCTGTTTCTTGATCCTTCGCGCCGTACCGGGACGATATGGAAGACAGGCATCACCTGGATCTTCCCCTCAAAGGATATCATACGTACAGAGGGCCTTCATGTCGAGAAAGGGGAAGACGGCTACCTGCTCCTGCCCGACAGACCCGTCACCGGGGGAACGGCGGCTGTTTACAGGTTCAGGAAAGACCTTTCATGGGCAGGGGCTGATTACACCATTCCTGACGGGCTCAAGGTCTCCCTGAACGTCATGTCTGTCTCGAAGGGCATACCTTCCCTGTTCAGCATATCCGTGGATTCAATGAAGGTAGAGGCGGTAATCGAGAAGTTTTCCACCAGGAGGCCGGTGGGGGAGTGGGCATTCACCATACCCGAAGGCTTCACCATAAGGGAGGCAGAGGGGGCCCCCTTCTGAGCATGATTAATTTACAGTTGCATTTGTTTCCCTGAGGCAGGGGTGTACACTCACGGAACCAGCCCTGCCTGTGTCATTGTCCTGAATTTTATCAGATGGTCAGTGATGGTCAGTCCTCTTTCCTGAAGCCCCTCAGGTAATCCTCCCACTCAATGGGGAGCAGGTATTTCTTCCTGTTGTTACACTCCTTGCAGGCAGGCACAATGTTGGACTTTGTGCTCTTTCCTCCCCTGACAAGGGGGACAATGTGGTCCATCGTGAGTTCTCCGGGGCCGACCTTCCGGTTACAGTAATGGCACCTTCCCCGTTCCTTCTTCTGCCTCCACCACCGGGTGGACCTCAGTTTCCGGGCCTTCTCCTTCTCCCGCCTGATCTCCTCTTCAGTGACATGCGGTATGAACTCATGGTTTCTGCTCATCCTCTCAGCCTCCCCTCATCTTGCTGTAAAGAACCGTCCTGTTCCGGCCTGACTCCTTTGCCTTGTAGAGGGCCTGGTCCGCCCTCTCTATGAGTTCCTCCCTGCTCGAGGCATCCCGTGGATAGGAGGCTATCCCCAGGCTCACCGTCACAGCGATACTCACGCCATCCGCCTCGAACCTGTGGGCCTCCACCCTCTTCCTGATCCTCTCTGCTATCTTTCTTGCCTCTCCTGCATCGGCCTTCAGGGCCATGATCGCAAACTCCTCACCTCCATATCTTGCAGGAATGTCTATCTCTCTCACCGTCTCCCTGATAATACCGGAAAAACCCTTGAGTACCGCATCACCTGCGGGATGTCCATAGGTGTCATTCACTTTCTTGAAATGATCTATATCGGTGAGTATCAGTGAGAGAGGCTCGGAAAACCTCTCCGCCTTCCTGAACTCCTCGGCAAGCCTCTCCTGGAAGTGCCTGTGGTTGTAGAGACCTGTAAGACCGTCTGTGAGGGCGAGCATTCTTATCTCTTCATGGAGAAGGGCATTTGATATGCTGAGTGAGGCCTGGGCAGCAAGCACCTTCAGAAGTTCAAAGAGGTGAGAGGTGAAGGCATCCCGCTCAGGAGAGAATACAGTAAGCACCCCCACTGTCTCCTCTTCATGAAACATGGGAATAAGAATAACCGAGAGGATCTCCCCGTCAATATCCAGGCCCTCTGGAAGGGCCGGAAGGGAGTCCTGGCTCAGATCCGACCGGTACACCGCCTCTCCCGCCTCTATCACACGTCCAAGGAGGCTGCCCTTCCACCTCGTTATCCTCCCCCTGCCTGAAGGAGGGACAACGGTGTAGGCCCGCTTTTGTCTGAGAAACAGAAGCGCCCTTGCTCCGGAGATCTCCTCCGCGCTTCTGACCACCCTGCTGGAGACCTCATCGATGTCCAGGATTTCACCATACCGGGCAGACTCCCGGTAGAGTATCTTGAGGCTCCGGTACTCGATCTCTATCCTTGCAAACATCCGCTGCCTTCTGAGAACCTTGGCTGCCTCGGCACTGAACATCTCGAGGAGTTCCAGGTCCTTCTGGTCAAAGGCACGGTACCGCAGGCTGTCTGCTACAAGGACACCCAGAATGGTCTCGCCGTCCATCACCGGAACCCCCATAAAACTTAGCAATCCTTCCCGGTTATACCCGACCCTCAGTTCATTCTGCCTCTCTGCAATCATGAAGAGGGGGGTCTTTGCCGAGAAGACCTGATGAACCAGCCCTTCATCCACGAGCACGAGGTCTTCGTATCCTGACGAGAGGCTGACCCGGAGACGCCCTTCCTCAAGGAGCACCAGGCTCACGCTGTCTGCTGCAAGGGATCTCTCGGCCATAATAAGTATGTCGAGCAGGTCCTTTTCCCTCTCCTCCATATATGAGAGATACCGGGAGAGCATGCTCTCCCTTCCCAGTTCCGGCCCTGAATCAACGAGTCCGTCAGCCCCCTTCCGGAGGCGGGAAAGAGACTGCTGATACCCCACGATCCGTCTTCTAAGCCTCTCGATCACAAAGAGGACCACTCCTCCAGTCAGCACCATGGCAAAGAGGAGAAGTCCGGTCTCGAGGGATCTGCCGTTGAGTATCTCATGGATATGTGGAAAGGGCTGAAGCACGGTAAACAGCAGGGCTGACCGGAGGTCAAGGATGCTCAAAAAGACGAGATAGAAAGAGAGGTGTACTATGTGGGCAACAGCGGGGACCTCCTGATACCGGACCATCAGGAACTCTCCCATAAACTGGAGACCAAGCAGGAGGAGGACTATGGCCCTCTTCCCGACAAAAAGGTTTATTCCGGATAGTATGATGTAGAGCGAAAAAAGCAGGAGAAAGATATAAGGATAGGTTGTCTCATACCCGAGGGCAAAGACAGAGGAGAGAAGAGCAAGCAGGAGGTAGGGCGCTGTCCTTACCGCTATTCCGAAGAGAGACCTCTTTTTTTCTCCTCCTCCTGAAAGAATTTCTTGTAAAGAACTTCCCACTCAGGGATACCTTCTACTATTTTTTTTGTATAGGACTGGAGTTTCCTTCTGACCGCCTCGTCAATCTCTTCACCGAGTCTGAGTTCATCGACGATCGACCTCTTTATCTGCTTTCTTATCATGGAATCGTCAGACAGCAGCTTGACGATCCCCCTCTCCTTGAGCTGTCTCAGAAGGATGTGGCTCATGTGACTGATCTTCTCATCCGAGAGCATCACAGGATAATATTTCTCTCCTTCACCAGTTTCCGTTTTGTCATGTCAAAGAGCCTCTTGTAATCAAGCCTCTTGCCCTCGATTTCAGAAGAGTGCTTGCTGAGGATCTCCCTGACCTCTTCATTCAGTCTGTCCTCCACCGTCAGTTCCTCGAGGATGATCTCATCTACAGCCCTGACCAGTTCCTCCATTTCCACTGACGGCTCGATCAGCCCCTTGCCAGTGAGGTCTCTCACTATCCGCTCAGCCATGGGGCGAACCCAGGACTTTGGAATCCTCATGACTATCTTTCCATAAACGGTATCAGGGCGATGTTCCGGGCCCTCTTAATCGCCCTCGTCAGTTCACGCTGATGTTTTGCACAGGTGCCGGTCATCCTCCTGGGGAGTATCTTGCCCCGCTCAGTGATGTAAATCCTCAGCTTCCGGTAATCCTTATAATCGATATAGGGGATCTTCTCTGCACAGAATTTACAGTACTTTCTCCTGTGAAATCTCCTTGCCACTTTATTCTCCTTTCATCATCAGAATGGTTCGAGTTCAGTACTCTCCTCGGGGGGTATGAAGTCGTCATCCCGGGGTGGAGCCTCCTCCCTCCTCGGGAGAAACCTGACTGTATTTGCTATGACTTCCATCTTCCTCTTCTGCTGTCCCTCGTACTCCCACCGTCTCTCCCGCAACCTTCCGTCCACTATTACGCCCCTCCCCTTTGCAAGGTACTGGGCAACATTCTCTGCCTGCTTTCCAAAGACCACTATGTCGATGAAAAGGGTCTCATCCCTGAACTCCTCCCCCTGCTTGACCCTCGAGTTGACTGCTATGGTTATGTTAGTGACTGCCGTACCCTGGGGGGTGTACCTGAGTTCAGGGTCCCTCGTCAGGTTGCCTGCAAAAATAACCTTGTTATACATTTTCCGTGGCCTCCTCTTCGGGGGCAGAGTCCCCTGAAGAGGCTGGAACAGCCTCTGCCACAGGTTCCTCTGACGATCTTTTCTGAAGTTCCTGGAGCAGGTCGTTGATCTGTTTCTTCTCGAGCTTTATCACCATGAACTTGAAGACGGGGTCATAGACAAGGAAGAAGTTTTCAAGTTTGCTTATTACTGCTGGAGGAGCCTTGAAGGTATAGAGGATATAATACCCCTGTGTCCGCTTGTTGAGCTCATAGGCGAGTTTACGTTTCCCCCACCGCTCCTCCTTGAGTATCTCCCCCCCTCCATCAGTGATAACCTTTTTTATCTTTTCCGATACTGCCTCGATATCATCTTCGCTCAGGGTGGGTTCGATTATGACGGTGTTCTCGTAGTAGTTCATCCAAACCTCCTTCCGGATATTAAGCCCTCCCAAGGGAGAGCAAGGAGCACTTTCCTGTTTCAGGAAAAAGTGAGTCTATTTTATACCATATCCGGTGTTGTTTAGGCAAGGTGCTCTGTGCAACGTTAGTGTCAGGAGTGGGCCGCAGCCCAGTTGGGCCCGGTCCCGATCTCCACACTCAGAGGGACCCTCAGTTCAACACCCGCCCTTTCAGCGGCCCCTTCCATCTCCTCCCTGACAAGCCCTCTCATCGACTCCATCTCGTCAGGGGCCACCTCGAAGAGGAGTTCGTCATGGACCTGGAGTATCATCCTTGACCGCATGCCCTCCTTCTGAAGCCGGTCCCTGATGCTGATCATCGCAAGTTTTATCAGGTCCGCCGCCGTTCCCTGAATCGGGGCATTCATGGCCATCCTCTCTCCGAAGGACCGTTGCTGCCTGTTCGCTGAATTCAGCTCCGGCAGGGGTCTCTTCCGGCCGAAGAGCGTCCTGACATAACCAAGTCTCCGGGCATCAGCAATCACCCGGTCAAAATATTCCTTTACCTGTGGATGTCCTTCAAAGTACCTCTCAATATACTCACCTGCCTCTTCCTGGCTCCTGCCGAGGGTATCCGAAAGGCCATAGGGGGAAATTCCGTAAATCACTCCGAAATTTATCGTCTTTGCCACCCGCCTCATCTCCAGTGTCACCTGATCTTCCGGAACACCGAAGATCTCCGATGCGGTTGCTGAATGGACATCCACATCCTTTCGGAAGGCCTCAATCAGTGGAGCATCCCCGCTGAGGTGGGCAAGTATTCTCAACTCTATCTGGGAGTAATCAGCAGACAACAGACTGAACCCCTCCTCCGGTACAAAGGCCTCTCTTATCTTCTGTCCCCAGTCGCCCCTGACGGGGATGTTCTGGAGGTTGGGATCACTGCTGCTGAGCCTTCCCGTGGCAGTCACCGTCTGGTTGAAGCTGGTATGAATCCGGCCCGTTCCGGGATTTATGAGCTTCGGAAGGCTGTCGACATAGGTCGACTTCAGTTTTGAGAGGCTCCTCCACCTGAGAATCATCTCCGGAAGGTCATGCTCCCGCGCAAGTTCGGTAAGCACCGAGACATCTGTTGAATAGCCGGTTTTGGTCTTCTTCATCGGGGGAAGTCCCAGCTTTTCAAAAAGGACCCTCCCTAATTGCTTTGGAGAGTTTATATTGAACTCCTCCCCTGCCAGGCTGTATATCTCCTCCTTCAGTCTCCTGAGGTCATCCTCGAATATACCGGAGAGTTCCCGGAGTTTTTCCGTGTCAATCCTGACCCCGATCCGCTCCATCGAAAAGAGAACATCTATCAGTGGCATCTCTATCCGGTAGTAAAGGTCTGAAAGCCCCTCTTCTTCAAGCCTTCTGAAGAGCTTCCCCCTGAGGTCTGAAATTATGGAGACCCTGCCCGCAACATACTCTCCCATCTCCTCTATCCTGATCTCCGACAGGCTCCTCTTATGCCGGAATTCATCAGGCTCCTCTGTCCTCTCTGAAAGATACTCAAGGGCTATCTCTCCGAGGGTGTGATTGGGCCTGTTTGGATTCAGGAGATAATCGGCTATCATGATATCCTCGAGGAGGCCCTCCATCTTCACACCGTATTCGATGTAAATATGCATCTCCCGCTTCAGGTCATGGCCTGTCTTTGCTACCGACCTGTTTTCAAGGCATCTCCCAAGTACTTCCACCGCCCCTTCAAGAGGGATCTGTTCCGGAGCCCCGAGGTACCGGTGTCCCAGTGGAAGATAAAAAGGGGAGTCCTTTCCAATGAATCCTGTCCCGACCAGGTGCATCCTGCCTGTTGCACTCAACCTCTCATCTTCAGTCACACTCAGGAAGGCAAACCTCCCGGAAGAAGAAACGTCCAGACAGGAACTGACCTCTCTTCTCAATGCTTCAATGTCTTTCAGAGTCAGAGTCCGGAATCCCAGCTTTCTCCCCGGGACAGGAATCATCCTGACGAGACTCCCGAACTCAAGCTCCCTGAAGAGAGAGAGGAGACGGTCATAATCAGGCTCCCCCAGGCGGCATTCAGCGGGGTTGAACTCCAACGGGATATCATCAACCACTCTGGCAAGCTCCCTGCTCAGCCTGATATCGTCAAGACTCTTCTCTATCAACCGTCTTATCCTGGGATTCTCCAGAAGGGAGGGGTCCTGGATGATCTCGTCAAGACTTCTCTCCCTGAGAATACTCACCGCTGTCTTCTCACCTATCCCCTTTACACCCGGGATATTATCGGTAGTATCCCCGGTAAGGGCCATCACCTCGGGTATTCTCTCAGGAGGAAGACCGAAACGCCTCTGGACATCCTCATGAGTTATCTCCTTCTGTTTCATGGGATCGTACACCCGTATCTTTCCACTGAGCACCTGAAGCATGTCCTTGTCACCCGTCACGATATAGACATCAAAACCCTCCCGCTCCGCCAGTCTTGCCAGCGTTGCCAGGATATCGTCAGCCTCATAACCGGGCATCTCATATACAGGCAGGTTGAGGGCCTTGACAATCTCTCTCACATAGGGCATCTGGACCACTAAATCCTCGGGAGTCTCCGGTCTCTGTGACTTGTACTCCTCATAGACCTGGTGTCTTTCCGTGGGGGCAGGAGAGTCGAAGGCAACGACAACCGCATCGGGCTTCCGGTCCCTGAGCATCTTCAGGAGTATGTTTGTGAAGCCGTAAACCGCATTGGTAGGGAACCCCCGTGAGTTGGTAAGGCCCTTTATGGCGTGGTATGCCCTGTAGATGTATGAGTTTCCGTCGATAAGGTAGATGTTCCGGGGAGCAGACATCAAAAAACAGGCCCTGCATCTCTCTTTTCAAGAGAGCTGGATGGAGGATTGGGCAACAGGTCATTAGTCATTGGTATATTGGTTGTTGGATTATTCAGCATCTACCTTGAATCTGTCTTTTCTTCCTGCTTGGGCTCAACCTCACGTTTGAACTTGCATCCCTTGTCAGGACAGAACTGGACAGTCTTTCCGGAACGATCCTGCTTCTCAAGCAGGAACTCAGAGCCACACTCAGGGCACTTCAGGGGCAGGGGCCTGTACCAGGAGGCGTATTTGCATTCAGGCCAGTTACTGCAACTGTAGAAGAGCTTCCCCTTCCTGCTCCTCTTCTCAACTATCTCACCACCGTCAAGGGGGCACTTCACGCCCGTACCAAGAGGCTTTGTGCCCTTGCACTCAGGATAGCGGCTGCAGGCAAGAAACCTTCCGAACCGGCCGGACTTGATAACCATATCCGATCCACACTCTGGACACTTCTGATCGGTCTTCTCAGGCTCCTGTACAGGACCGCTTTCCCCTTCAAGGGGCCTTGTATTCTTGCACTCAGGGAACCCGGTACAGGCGAGGAACCTCCCATGCCTGCCCCACCTCTTCACCATGGGGCGTCCACATTTTTCGCACTCAAGATCTGTTGGCTCATCCTCGGGTTTCACCCTCCCAAGTGTCTCCATTGCCTCTGAGAGGTCCTTCTTGAAGGGATCATAGAAATGCTTTACCACCCGCACCCATTTCATCTTCCCGAGTTCTATCCTGTCCAGTTCGTTTTCCATCTTTGCAGTAAAGCTTATATCCATGAGCTCAGGAAACTTCTCCACCAGGAGGTCGTTTACAACAACACCCAGTTCAGTAGGTCTGAGCCTTCCATCTTCCTTCTTCACATATTTTCTCTCCTGGATCGTGGAGAGTATGGCGGCATAGGTGCTGGGCCTACCGATCCCCTTTTCCTCCAGTGCCTTCACCAGGGATGCCTCGGTATAACGGGGGGGCGGCTGTGTAAAGTGCTGATGGGCCTGGAGGTCATGAAGCCTGAGGGGTTCTCCCTCCCTGAGGTCAGGCAGTTCACCTTCCTCTGAATCATCCTCCTTTTCCACCTTTTCAGCATAGACCTTCATGAACCCCTGAAAGGTTACCACATCCCCGCTCACCCTGAACTCCACCTTGCCCGTGGTGTCCGTGATATGATACACCGTTCTCTGTATCTCGGCCGGAGCCATCTGGCTTGCTATGAATCTCTGCCAGATAAGCCGGTACAGGGCATACTGGTCCCTTGAGAGGAACTTTTTCACCGTCTCAGGCGGCCTCTCAAGGTAGGTCGGCCGGATCGCCTCATGGGCATCCTGGACCTTCCCCTTCTTTTTCGTACTCCTCGCATTCTTACCCCTGGGGAGATATTTCTCTCCGTACCGCTCCTCTATGAATCTCCTGGCTCCTTCACGGGCCTCGTCGGCAACCCTGGTGGAGTCAGTTCTCATATAGGTTATCAGCCCGACGGCACCCTCTTCACCCAGTTCCACCCCTTCATATAGCTGCTGGGCTATAACCATGGTCTTCTTGGGAGTGAAACGGAGCCTGCGGGATGCCTCCTGCTGGAGAGTACTCGTTATAAAGGGCTGGGCAGGGTTTCTCTTTCTGGTCTTCTTCTCGATCTCCTTGAGGAGATATTTCTTCTTCCTTAGGTCCTTTACAAGTTTGCCGGCATCCTTTTCAGTCTGAATCAGGAACTGGTTCTTTTCACGGTTTATCAGGTTCTGCCCCTCCAGCCGGAAGAGCTCTGCCTTGAACTCAGGCGGGTTGGCTCCCTCAAAGAGACCTGCTATCGTCCAGTACTCGACAGACTCAAAGGCCTCAATCTCCCTTTCACGATCAACAACGAGGCGGACTGCAACAGACTGAACCCTTCCGGCACTCAGCCCGCGTCTCACCTTCTTCCAGAGAAGGGGGCTCAGGCCGTATCCCACGAGCCTGTCCAGTATCCGCCGGGCCTGCTGGGCATCCACCTTCCTCATGTCAATCTCCCCGGGATTCTCTATGGCCTCCCTTACCGCCTTTGCCGTTATCTCGTTGAAGGTTATCCTGTATATCTCGGGGAGGCCGTTTTTCCCCTTTGATGACCGGGAGGGCTTTTTCAACTCCTCGGCTATATGCCAGGCTATCGCCTCACCTTCACGGTCAGGGTCCGGTGCAAGATAGACCCGGTCGGCGGCACGGGCGGCCTTTCTGAGTTCTCTCACGATCTTGTCCTTCCCGGGGATGAGCCCGTACTTCGGTTCAAAGTTATTCTCAGGATCAACGCCGAGTTCCTTCTCAGGGAGGTCTCGTACATGCCCGACCGATGCCTTCACGGTAAAGTCCTTGCCGAGGATCCTGTTTATCGTCCTGGCCTTTGCTGGTGATTCAACAATTACAAGGGATTTCATCCATCACACCTCACTCTTTTTCTATTAACCTTACAGTTGCATAAATTCCTGCTTAAAGGCAGGGGGCATACACTCAGGATGCCTTCCGGCAAGACCTTGCCGCGCCATGCACTGCCTCTGAGGCCTCCTGTCCTGAACTCCACTTTCAGTGAGTTCCCGGCCTCTCTCTCCAAGAC
>WFTX01000132.1 GCA_015485235.1 Nitrospirota bacterium
GGCAGAGAGGCTCAGAAGAAGAAAGACGCCCCTGGATGCCCTGTAAGAGACGTCAATGAATCGGCCGTCCTTTCTGAAAAGGCCGTATATCAGGGAGAAGGTCATTCCCGTAGACAGCACCAGCGAAAGCAGAAGGAAGTATCCACCAGCCTCGATCATGTATCCTCTCCTTTGCGTTCGTATTTTGAAGGGCACTTCACCAGCAGTTGTCTGGCAAGAAAGGCATTCCTGGCCCTGTCGTAGTATCCTTCTGCAACAGCGGTAACACCATCCTGGTTCAGGAGGTCAGGCGGTGTGCCATGGTAAAGGACCCTGAGCTTGTCGTTGGATTTGGTATCCATGAGAGTAAACCTCAGAACGAGTTCCTTTGAGTCATAATCCAGGCTTTCCTTCACCACCCTTCCGTTTACCCTGACCTTTCTCTTGCCGAGTTCGTCCATCTTCCCGAGATATTCCGATACCTCCAGGTAATACATGCTTCCTTCCTGCATTCCGATAAAGAGGAGGTAGGAAAAGGCCCCGAGTATCAGGGCTGTAAACAGTATGATTTTCTTGCCTTTCATCGGGGTACCTCCACGTCCGGTTCATTCATCAAACCACGGAGCAGGGCCTCCTTTTCAGGATCCGTCCAGTCACCTGCACCGATCTCGATATAGGCGATCTTGCCCTTCTTGTCAATTATGAATGTTTCAGGGACCCCGGTAGTCCCGTAAAGGAGCTGGATTGATCCGGATGTATCAAGGAGGGCCGGGAAGGTGAGGCCGTATTTTTTCATGAACGGGACTACAGCCTTTTTGCCAAGGGCGTCAATGCTGACGGCAAGCACCTCAAGGTCGTCTCCCTTCAGTTTTTCATACATCTTCTGGACTGTGGGAAGTTCCTTTTTACAGGATGTACACCAGGTTGCCCAGATGTTCAGGAAGATAACCTTCTTTCCGTAATAATCCGAGAGCCTGATCTCTCTGCCGTCCAGCCCCGGATAGGAAAAATCCCTTGCCTGCTCGCCTATGACAGGGCGGGGATGCTTTTTGGCGGTTTTTTCCTTGCCGGAGAAGACTCCGCCCAGAAGGGCTATCACCAGTATGAGAAGGGGAATCAGGAAAAGGGCCTTCAAAAAGTTTTTCATTCTCTGAACCTCCTTAACTCCTCCTCAAGGAGGGCGTTCATCTCGTCACGGGTTGTGCTGTCATCGCCGCTTTCACCGGCTGCAGGCTGGTCCCGGTCTTTCTTTCCACGTTTCTGCCATACGAAGAGTATCAGTCCGATGAGGAGGAAGATATCAAAAATCAGAAAATAGGGGAACCACCAGGCGATGAAGTAGAAGCCCTTCTTCTTCGGCTGTGCAAGGACCCGGGGGCCGTACACCTCTTCAAAGTAGTTCAGGATCGCTTCCGGACTCTCGCCGTTACTGAGCTTGTCCCTGACGATCTCCCGCATCTGTTCGGCCTCTGCAGAGGGACAAAAAGTAAGAGTATAGATGTAATTACATCCAGGGCTCATGAGCAGGTCCGTAACCTCTTCAACCTCCATCAGCGTTACCTCTTTCGCTTCCAGATTAAAGGGAATGGAAAGAAGCAAGGCTGTAATAAGGAGGATAGATTTAATGTATCGATTTGTGAACATCTTTCTTTCCAGCTATTTTAAAATTAAATTGTGAAGAAAATGTGAAGCTACCAGGTGAACTCCCTTTTGTCTTCACTGGGGATGCCTTCTATGGTAATTGTGAAATTTTCTGGTTCATTGTCGAGGTCGAACACTATAAGCCCGAATGAGTGATGTCCCCTGAGCCTGTTTGCATCGGTGGGTTTGAAGGTTTTGCCATTATATGTCAGGGTCGTGATCTTCTTAAGGTCAAACTGGCTCAGATCAACAGAGTGGGTATTCATGGCGAACTTTACCACCAGGCGTTTGGGAGCGATATATTTTGGTGTGAGCTCAATCAGGACATCTCCTGGGTTCATGCTTCCAGAAGAAACAGGGATGAACCCGTCGGCCTTGCCATTGGCTTCAGCAGGAGCAGGTGCAGCCGGACCTGCCTGATTACCGGAGAGAAAGACTTTGTTCAGTCCGGCAACGGCAGCCACTCCTATCAGTATTGCAAGCAGAAAAATTATGAGCTTCTGTGCTTTCATACTATACCTCCTTGATTGGTTATGGTTTTGTAAAGTGCAATGAGAAGAATCACCACACCGGTGATAATGCCGAAGTAAAGGGTCCTCTTCATGTCTATCCGCATAAGGGTCTGGAGAATGCCCTGCCCCGGGCTGTAAAGTCTGTGTTCCTGTATGATCTTCAGCATCAATATGATACCGATGGTGTTGGAGATGATGCCCAGGAGAAAGAAGATGTTCTGGAAACGGTTCAGGAATACAACCGCTGCAGAAAGACCTACGAGGGGCAGGACATCGGTGATGTGGTGGGCACAACAGGCAACCATTGATCCCGTGGAGATGCCACCTGCGGTAGCTACTGAGGCAGAGGCGATTCCGCTCCTGGCCCGTGCCTTCATCGCATGTCTTATGTAAGTATAGAGGCCGGCCTGAAGACCGAACCCGAGAATAAGCGGAATTATCCAGTACCAGTAGAGAAGAAACTCTTCAACTGCATGCGAGGGGGAGTTTGAGATGGTAAGGATGAAGGCATAGATGATGAAAAGCAGAGAGCCTGATGCGATGCCCCAGAAATAGGGCCTTTTCAGACTGAATGTTTCTGCGTGGGTGGCTTCCATGATTTGATGCTCCTTAATGTAATTTGTTGATCCCCTCCTTCTGAGGGGTTTGTTAATCTGACTTCAGTCTAACATCAAAATGCGAAGAAAGTTTGAAGGGATTGTGAAGAATGTGTGAATAGGGATGTTCTTGTTCAGTGAGGTTTCGATAACAAATACAAACTGCATGAATATGCATAGCCAGCGCTAACCCCATAGTCTTGCTCGATACGAGTCCGTTTCGGACCTGCCCGTATCGTGGCCGCAGGGTATCTTCATTCTGGAAGGCAGAGTGCTCAGGCGAGGAGTTTTTCTGCATCCTCCAGGTCAGCACTTCTGATGAGTATTTTTACCTCTCCCATCTTTCCTATGTTTACCGGATAAGGGCTGACCTTTGAAGACCTGACTACGGCACTGATACCTGCGCTTGACAGCAGGTCCTGAATCATGGTTGCCTCGATGGGGTCATAGACGGTTCTGAAGACAATCCACTCCCCGCCGTCTTTGTCAGGTATTTGTTCATTATCAAACACTATCCAATTTTAAAACTAATTAACAACAAAATGCCAGAAATACACTGCATTGTATCAGAGGAAGGCTGAACAGAACTGTTACGGATTCAGCCGGGAGGTCTGTCAGAGGTCTATCCCGAAGTCCGGGAAGAGGTTGGAGAGTTCACTCACCTTGTTGGCAAGAAGCAGGATTCCAAAGGCGATCAGAAGAAGACCGGAGATGATCTTGATCACTTTCATGTACTTGAGAAGTCTTTTGGAGTAACCAAGGAACATGTTAATCCCGAGGGCAGAGAGAACAAAGGGAATGGCAAGGCCGAGGGAATAGAGGCTCAGGAGCTTGACGCCATAGGAGACTGAGCCCTGTGCACCTGCATACATCAGGATGCTTCCCAGAATCGGGCCGATACAGGGTGTCCATCCTGCAGCAAAGGCCATTCCTACAAAGGAAGTACCGAAATAACCGGCAGGCTTGTTCCCAAACTGGAACTTTTTCTCACGTGAAAGAAAATTGATATTCAAAATACCGGAGATGAAAAGACCGAATATGATGATTACGATCCCGCCTATAATACGGATAGCATCCTGATAATTATAAAGAAGGCTCCCTACTGCAGAGGAGGATGCTCCTAATGAGATGAATACCAGAGAGAATCCTGTTACAAAGAAGAGTGAATGGGCGAGTGTGAGAAGCCTGATCCTCCTTTTATCCTTCATGGCAGTGAGATCCTCAAAGGACACACCCGTTATATAGGAGACATAGGAAGGTATGAGGGGGAGAACGCAGGGAGAGATGAAGGAGACAAGTCCTGCAAGAAAGGCCAGTGAGTAAGATACTTCGTTCATGCTGAATATTATAACCTGCAAATGTGAATGAAATGTGAAGGCTTGATAAGGTTGTGTTCTTCATAATTTATTCACAATCTCTTCATCTTTGCTTCACAATTGAAGTGTATGATATACGCAGATGATGAGGTTGCATGGCGGCCTGAATAAAGTCCAACGGAGGTTTTATATGAAGAAGTTAATGGTAACGCTAACGGTTGTGGCAATCCTTGCATTAAGTGCAGGAGCCTTTGCATTCGGTCCAGGATGGTTCGGTGGCTGGGGCGGAAGAGGAATGGGATCCGGGATGATGGGATCCGGCATGATGGGCGGCTACGGTATGGGTCCCGGTATGATGGGCCCTGGTATGATGGGCGGCTATGGTATGGGCCAGGGGATGATGGGTCCCGGCGGATACGGCTATGACAGGAATGGATACGGTTACGACAACAAATACCTCGATGAAACGGCTGACCTCAGAAAAGAGCTCAATGAAAAGAGGTTTGAATATTTTGAGGCTGTAAGGAATCCCAAGACAGACCCCGAGACCGTTCAAAAACTTGAAAAGGAAATCACCGGGATTCAGCAGAAACTTTATGCGAAGGCACCCAGGACTGCCTACAGAGGTGGTTATGGCAACTTTGGAACACCTTGTACCCAGTAACGGGATCTCCAACTGACCAGAGCGTCTCGTTACCTCCTTCAAAGGCAGCCAGCTCCTCCCCGCTGGCTGCCTATCTTTATATCAGAGCGAGGTGAAGATGAGCTATAGCAAGCCCATAAAACTCACCGTCATATACTCGATCCCCTTTATGATACTTTTAGGCCTGCTCGTAATCATGTTGACAGGATGGAACGTCTGGAAACACAAGTCCGAACAGACGGCTGAATTCCTTGAGACAGGGAGGACACTGACAAGTCACATCCTGGCAAACATGGATAGTGAGAATATCGACGGAATTTACAGGCTCTTCTCCCAGGCTCCTTCTGAAGTAATGAGCATGAGGATCATGGACCTGAAGGAAAGGTCAGCTTCTGAAGGTAGAGTTTCACTCGGACAGGAAGGGGTCTCTGAGAGTTATCTTATTGAAAAGAAAAAGGGGAAGAGGTACTTTCATTACATGAGAAAGGTAAGGGTCCCCTCAGGGGAGGAGAAGATTCTCTCCTTCGAGCTTCCGATGAGGCTCTCTGACAGGATACATGCCGAGAGGGTGAAGCGTGACATCCTTTCATTTCTCCTTATAGGGATATTATCCATAATATCAGTATTTGTGATATCCTGGCGGCTTTCAAAGAGGGTCAGTTCAGGGATCGACAGGGAGCTGGAAGAAAAACGTCTCAGGGCCCTTATCGAGCTTGCCGGTGCAACTGCACATGAGATGCGCCAGCCCCTTGCGGTAGTGATAGGGTATTCGGACCTCCTTGCTGACAGCATATCCCGTGGAGAGCCGGTTGACAATGAAGCCAGAATCATCAAGGAGCAGTGCTTCAGGATGGACGATATAATAAAGAAGATGCTTAATATCACCCATTACCGTACAGTGGAGTATACTGACGGGATAAGGATACTGGACTTTCATTCCCAGGGACGTCAGAAGATGAACCAGGACCCACCGGTGATGAGTCCTCTGGCCTGAACTGACATGCAAGACCGCAGAGGTCGATACGAAGGTAAATACTGATCCGATCGACGCAGAACATAATTATGAAAAGGCGTTCACGCACTTTTTATTTGTTATCGGAACCTCTATGGAAGAGAGATTTAAAAAGTTGTTGAAAATTGTTCAAGCCTATATTCTTTGTGGTTGTTTTCTGCAATAGTTAGGTATATTCATAATTTATTCACAATTATAGTTTACAATTTTCTTGCCTGAGTACAGAAAAGGACCGCTATGGAGAATGTGTGAGAGTACATAAGAGAATAAGATACGCTCTGCTGATTTTTTTTGCCCTGACTTTTTCCTTGCTGATTGCTTCCATCCCGGCGGAAGCCTGTGGTGGTACAGATGTAAGGCTTGATGATGACCCTTCAAAGGCCGCCTTCCAGGCCATTCCCTCACAGAACGGATATCTCTATTATGATCCCGTCGGATCATTGATCCTTAACCGCTCAGAGGCAAGAATCTCTCCCTCGGTAGCAGAGGCCATAGTCAAGAGGTTTGCCAGGGAGAGAATACCATCACTCAAGGGGGGCTTCAGGTTCAGAAAACTGGAGTATGTTCACGGAAAACTTGTCTATCAGTTCGAGTCGGTTGAGAGGCTGCCCGGATACAATGGAAAGTATCACCTCGGGCCTGTGAACTTCATAGTGGATCATGTAATACTCGATGTGGATGCCCGGACGGGAGAGCTTTTTCTTGCAAACGGCTGCGGAGCAGCCCCTGCGCAGTTGCTTGCAAGGTATGATCCCCGGGAGATCGAGGCAGCCGGTGTGGAAGACAACGGTCCTTACATATCCGACAATACGAACTTTATAGCCAGGAAGACCGGAAATACCGTAAACATAGACGGCAGGATCACTGAAGAGGAATGGAAGAATACCGGACACAGATATTTCTATCTCGGCGAATATATACCCCACCGGCAGGGAGAAACACACAAGAAGGTCTTCTACCATGTGGAGGTCTGGTCGCAGATAGCAGACGGCAAGATATACTTTGCAGTGAAAACGGACAACCCCTACTGGGTGGGGCTCATGTTCAAGAACGACCCCAACCTGGGTATGCTCTGGTCCTACACCGATGCAAAGGTGCTCAGGTCCAACGGAGAGATCACGGACAGGCATTTTATCCAGAGAAAGGACAAGACCTACTTTCTTGAAAAGGACAAGCGGGATGATATTCTGTCCGCTGCTGCGAGACAGGACGATCTTTACTCATACGAGTTTGCCTTCCCGATGAGGACGGGCGACAAGGATGATCTGGAGTTCAGGGAGGGCAGGGCCTACAACATGCTTGTCCTGATGGGAAACACCCTCGATCACTATGGCATATTCACCCTTGACAAGGCCCACAAGAACCATGACCACTCAAAGAACAACAAGGAGCATGTAAACGTCTGGGCGAGCAACGAGACGATCCTCAGGGTCGGTTCGCCGCCGGGAACGGACATCTTCGGGAGCGCTGTCACTCCCGAGTTCACAAGCTATGTATCGGGCTATGACCCTTCACGGAATGATACCCACTATCACTACGCAGCACATGTAATAAAGGATGTACAGAACCGGTCCCTCCTGGTCTACTATATAAACATTGCAACGATTCTCCTCGGTGTTTTCGGGATGGCCTTTCTCTTTGTCAGGACCAACGGCAACCGGAAGACCCAACTGCCGGGAGAGAGGGAGGTCGATCTCTTCAGGTTCGGCCCTCTCAGGAGGTTCTTCAGATCAGGATACTACAGGGCTCTGTTTACTATCCCGGTTTCGGTCTTCTTTGTTGCAATCATAATAGCCGGGATAGTGGATGTCCAGGATGGAAGACAGAATATAGCGACCGTCTATACCTGGACGATATGGTGGAGCCTGATAATTATCAGTTTCATCCTTTTAGGGAGACTCTGGTGCATGATGTGTCCCTTTGCCCTTGCAGGCGATATGGCCCAGAAGGTTATTTCCCTGAAGAAGAAACTGCCTGGCTGGCTTCAGAACATGGGTTTCCAGACACTCGCCTTTGTGGCCCTCACATATGCCTATGCCCGTTATTCCCTGTACCAGAAACCCCTTGCCACTTCCCTTCTGATTATCGGGATACTTGTGGCCGCAGTGGTGACAAGCATGATTTTCAGGAGAAGGACCTTCTGCAGGTACATTTGCCCGATAGGGGCGGTGATCGGACTCTACTCACTTGTTTCACCCTTCAAACTGACCTCTACTGTAGAGAGGAGATGCATAAACCATAAAACCAAGACCTGCTCGGGTGAGTGCCCCATGCTGGAGGACCCCTATAATCTTGACAGCAACCTCTACTGCAATTATTGCATGAAGTGTCTGCCTGCCTGTCCGAGCGATAATCTCAGTCTGAAGTACAGGGGCTTCGGAAGGGATATAAGGGACGGGCTGAGAAGGTCTCCGGTGGAGGCTGTTGCCTCGCTCTTTCTCTTCGGGATAGTCCTTTTTGAGACCCTTGCCATGACATCGGCACTGCCGGCACTCAAAAAGTATATAGGTGGATTAACCGGCATTTCATCATCAGGAAGCCTGTTCAGCATAACCTATGTCGGTATAGTTGCCCTGCCTGCCATCGTCTTTTTCCTCTTCTGTTACGGACTCTCGAAATGGCTTGGCAGGGAGGACCTCCCTGCCCGGGTACTGCTCAGGGAGTTCGCCTTTCCCTTCATACCCCTGGGGATAGGACTGCACCTTGCCCACAACATGAATCATCTCTTTGTGGAAGCGCCGGTCGCACTTCCCGCAACGGTGAGGCTGATCCAGAAGGCCGGTCTTTTCAGCTCCTTTATGACAAACTGGAATCCCCAGCCCCTGATAGGAGGAGAAATGATCTTCCTTCTTCAGATGTTTACCATTATCGGAGGGTTCATCTTCACCATATACCTTCTTTACCGGACAATGAAGAGGCTTGAGATCTCGGCATTCAGTCTGACCAAGACAGCGATGGTCATGGCGCTCTATGCAGTTATTACAGTTACTGTGACATTCTACATGATTGGACTGCCCATGAACGGAAGGCATGTCCATTAAAATCTGGATTTCAGTCCGGCAATATGGTAAAATGAAATAAAGTACATGGAGGTAAAATGAGAAAGGTAATACCTGTAGTCTTTTTTCTGCTGGTCTTTGGATTTTCCGTTAATGCAGATGCCCACATATATGTGCTTGAATCCAGTCCTGCACCGGACTCTACAGTGGATGAGCCACCGAAGAATGTTACGATCACCCTCGTTGGATCCGTCGAGCCTGCCTTTTCCAAGATCGATGTCTTCAACAGCGATGGAGAAAAGGTCTCTGGCAAGACCACCTTCAAGGAGGATGACACTGTGATGGAGACAGAGCTGAAGGAGAACCTTCCGCCAGGCAAATATACGGTGAAGTGGAAATTCATGAGCCTGGACGGACACCTCCAGAAGAAAGAGTTCGTCTTCTATATAAAGTAGAATGTCCCTGACCTTCTTCTTGATGGTCCTTTTCTACTGGGGATTCCTGACAGGGGTTGTTTTCCTTGCAGGGGCCTTTCTTGCCAGGCAGCTGGTTACAGGACCTTCCGGTGCCGATGTATGTATGGCAAGAGACAGGGGGCGCTGTTTCGGGGAGATCTCCATTTCCGTCATCTTCCTGATATCACTTCTTACCTTTGTGTTAAATCTGATCCACCTCTACCTGCATGCCTCTGTAATGACGGATACTCCCCTCAGAGAGACTGGATCGATAATGCACATCTTCCTCCTGAAGACGAAATACGGCAGGCTCGGGCTTCTGAGGACGATATTCCTCATTCCCCTGATTCTGCTGATCTTTGCTTGCATGAGGTCTCCCCGGAGGTGGAAAGCACTGACCGGGGCAGTTTTTGCCATGCTCCTCCTCATATCCATAAGCATGTCCAGCCATCAGGCCAAGGAAGGTTACATGAAGTTGCCCCTCTACCTGGACGTGCTCCATATCTCTTCGATTTCCATCTGGATAGGAGGAATCTTTTTCATCCGTTTCTGTTACTCCTTCTTCATACGGGACGAGGGGAGGGAGTTCCAGGAGGTCTTCAGACGGATGATCACGAGATTTTCGGACATAGCGACCTGGGCTGTATATACCGCGGGTGTTTCGGGACTCATCCTCGTTTTCATAAGAATAAAAGGACTTGCCCAGTTGACCGGAACCCCCTACGGTATGGTGCTGATAGCCAAGGTGATTATAGCTTCAATCATATTTCTTCTTGGTGGTCTTAACAAGTTTTATTTATTGCCGAGGCTGTTTTCAGGGGATGGGAGCAGTTCTGAAGGGGCCGTAAGGGCAAAGAAGATGCTCTACCTCTGTGTAACCGCAGAGGCGGGTGCGGGCATGGTAGTGATGCTTCTGACAGCCCTTCTCACCCACCTCTCACCGGTTGGCTGACGGTCACTTCTTCATCATCGGCTTCATCGATACAGGAGGGATCTTGAGGGTCACTGTATCCGAGAGTTCTTCCCCGTAGAGTCTTATCTTCAGAACCCACTCCCCGGGCTCCGGAAAACTGATATTCTCGATAAGGTAAAGCCCTCTTCCTGCATCCTTGATCTTCGGTTTTTCAGGGGAGGTTATTCCCTTTGCAGGCAGATAGGGTGTGACAACTACCTTCAGTCCGGGGACATCGGCACCTGAATAATCATGTACAATAAGGTGGGGTTCAGTCCGACATGGGGACGTTTGGGCTTCATCACCAGCTCAGCGGTGTAGTATCCATTCTCTGTAGCGCTGAAACTGCTCCCCTTGATATGCTGGACCAGCTTGGGGGTGTACTTGGCAGAACATCCTGCAAGAATAACCCCTAAAATTATTATGATACCTGCCCTTTTCAACATGTACTCCTCCTTGAGTGTTCTTTTTTATATCTTAACAGAAGGGGAGCGAAAAAGATGCCCCGCATTCCGTGGGATGGTTTTCTCCGGGACTACTTTGCAGAGGTTCCCGCCTTGCCTGCCCCTTGCTGCAGAAGCCCGAGAATCCTGTTTGCCTCCTTGCCCATGGGGCTTTCCGGACCAAGCTCAATCGCCCTTTTAAGCGCAGGCACGGCCTCGGTTGTCCTGCCTGAGACTCCCGTGACAAATCCAAGACTCAGCCAGGCCCGCTGGTGATCAGGGCGTAGAGTGGTCGCCTTCCTCAGGTATTGTATTCCCTTGTCCGAGCTGCCTGTATAATGAAGGGCAAGGCCAAGGTCGGTGAGTGTCTCCACGTCACTGTCATTGATGGCGAGGATTTTCAGATATGTATCGATCGCCTCCTGGAAGCGGCTGTTCTCGAAATAGAAGGAGCCGAGGCTGAAGAGGAGGTCGCGGTTGTTTGGCTCCTTCTGGACAAGAGCAAGGAGTTCCCGTTCCCGGGCATCCATCTTGAGGAGCTGTTCAGGCACTCTTGGCTGAGAGGTTGTGACTGTTGCATCTCGAGGCTCCTTTCCCTTCAGTGTGAAGAATATTGCAATGACAACAGCACCGATTGTAATCCCCAGAACTAACATCTTGGCTTTATCGGACATCCTTTACCTCCTAATAAATTGACCTCAGCCTTCCGGTCTCACGGTCGAATATTATGGTATCAACGACCTTTTTGCCCTTGATAACATTGATCTTGAGGAACCTTCCCCTGGAATGGACGATCCAGACGCTGTACCCCCTGGGATGATAGTAATGGAAGAGCGCCTTCTTTGCATCCTGAAGGCTCATCATCCTGCCGCTGCCTTTTCCGTATCTGGAGGCCATGGGGCAGTAGTCACCGTAAGGCGTGACTGTCTCACCGCCGTGCCATCCGAGGGCAGGGCTGGCAAGCGCTACCAGAAGAGTCAGGGGTAATACCCCCTTAGTCCAGATGGCCTTTAATGAAATCATTTTCTTCATGATATATTTATAACACAAAAAAGTGAATAAAATGTGAAGATTCCATGACTTTCTCCCCCTCTCAGCATACCCCGAGATTGTCTTGACAGGAATGAGCGGGAGTGCATGACTTCCTGTTG
>WFTX01000133.1 GCA_015485235.1 Nitrospirota bacterium
ACCTGAGCCTCCGGCTTGCCGTATCCAGCGTGGCAAACATCCTCTCCTCTGTAAAGGTACTGCTCCTTGTCAGGTTGTTAAGGAGAGTGGACTTCCCTGCATTGGTGTAACCTATAATCGAGACAATGGGAACACCCTTTTTGAGTCTCCTCTGTTTCCTCTGTCTCCTTGCCTCGCCAAGTTTCCTGAGCTCCCTCTCCAGGAGGTGTATCCTCTCCCGGACCCTTCTTCGGTCAATCTCAAGCTTCATCTCACCAGGCCCCCTGCCTCCTATACCACCGGTGAGCCGGCTCATTGCCGTCCCTTTCCCAGTAAGCCTGGGGAGGCGGTACTTGAGCTGGGCAAGTTCCACCTGGACCTTGCCGTCCCTTGTGTGTGCCCTCTTGGCAAAGATGTCAAGGATCAACTGTGACCGGTCTATAACCTTCAGCTCCGTCATCTCCGTAATCGCCTTTATCTGGGACGGACTCAGGTCCTGATCAAATATCAGCAGTGTTGCACCCCTTGCAAGGGATTCTATAATCATCGTCCTCAGTCTTCCAAGCCCCATCAGATAGCGGGGGTTTACTTCCCTCAACCGCTGAATTACTCTTCCCAGCACGATAACATCGGCTGACTCCGCCAGCTCTTCCAGTTCGTCCAGGGACTCCTCAATCTCATATCTGGGCCTTGCTGAGACACTCACAAGCATCGCCCTCTCCCTCGGGTCGTCCTGTGAGATATACCGCCTCCGTTCCATCTCCTCCTCCAGGGCCCTGACAAACCGCTGGAAATCCATCTGGAAGTTACGGGCATTCCGGGGAGGCAGGACTTCGTAAGGTGTCCCCTCGCGACCGGGAACAAGATGGGCGATATAGATCCGCGCAGGCAGTCCTTTCCTCAGTCCCACCGCCATGATAAGGTCAAAACGGAGAAGGGCGAGGTCTGTAAGGTCGTCAAGGTTCAGGGGCTCGTCACTGAGATGGGTATGTATCATCCTGAGCCCTCTCAGGGGCCTTCTCCCAAGGGGATAGTCTGAAATATCGGGTATGAAAATCCCCTTTGCATCACCGACAATCACATGGGATATACTGCCTGCTCTTGTTACAAGGATGGCAATCTGGCGGCTGATCTGGTTTGAAAGTTCTGTCAGATACCTGAGAAGCTCCGGGGTCATTACCTGGTCGGCAGGAATCCGCTTCCTGTAGAGTCTCTCCAGGGCCTTTATTTCTCCCTTCCCAAGGCCTGAAGTATTTCCATGAACTGTTGCTATATCAGATCCTCCTTTCTTTAATTTTATCACAAAAACAGGGATTCCCACAAAAGGGAGCGGACAAAAGGGAACAACATGACAGATATGGGTGGAGCGGGGAGAAGATGGGGCGGGAATAAATGGATCAGAGTGGGGGAAAGGCCCCCCACTCTGATCCCGGACTTTTACTCAAATACAAGATGTCTCTTCTTTGTGTAGATGATGCTTCCCTTCTTGCCGCTGATGTAATAGTAAACATTCACTGTAACGTCGGCGCTCTCGACACTCTTGTCGAACTCGAAAATCATACGCTCCTTCTGAACAGTCCGGGGCTGCAGGGTAAGATCCACCAGTTCCTTGATCTGCCAGGCACCGTAACGCATGTACCCGTCGAGGTCAACACCTATCGGGTAATAGGAGCGGACTTTCCTGTATGTCCTGCCCTTGTTGTCCTTAGCGGTCACTTCCAGGACCACCTTGCCTGACCATAGTCAGCCGTCCGGGATCCTGTGGCCCGCCCTGTTTTCAAGATCCACGTTGACAATCGCCCGAGGGATCCACTTCCCGACTGTATGCCTGACACCTCTTATCTCTGCGGTAAAGCCTATTCCTTCCTTCACGATTTCAAGGTCATGCCCGCCGGGGAAGAGGTGTCCCCGGTTGTTCTTTTTCATGTGACAGTCCTGACAGGTCTCTGATCCTCCCTGTGAAACATAGGCATTGTAGTAACTCCCGCTCAGGGTGTTACACATTATCTGCTCCCCGTCAGAGGAGACATACCGGCCATGGCACTGGGCACAGAAGAGGGACTTGTTCATGGTATTGACCGGCTCGGTCTTGTGGGCAGGTGAGATCACCATGTTGGGTGTGTAAATCGTGCCTCTCTCCGGCTCCCCGAGCAGGCCCCTGGCCGGAGCAGTGGCCTTTATGTTGTGGCAGGCTAGGCATCCCACATTCAACCTTGACAGTTCCTTCTTTGCCTTCTCGTCCTTGTTCGTCCAGGCATTAATGATCATGCCTGCGATCTCCACAGCCAGTTTCTCCGATGCATAATTCACAACAGGGGCATGACAGTCAAGGCATTTCAGCACCTCAACCTTTGTGATCTTCCGCTCCCACTCCTTCGGCACACCTATAGCGAAGAAGTTGTTCATCCCCTTGAGGGAGCTGACTACTGCCCTGGCGTGAAATGATTCCTGCCACTGATTGTACTGGTCAGGATGGCAGTCCCTGCACGTGGTCTCATCATACATCCTGAGAAGATCATCAATCGTGTCTGCCTCTTCTGCCATTGAGACCGTTACGGACAAAAAGATAACCAGAAACGGAAGCATCCATTTCAAGATCTTCATAACAGACCTCCAGTCTTTCTGAATAGATTCGGGTTTTCAGCAACAATATCTACTCGAAAAAGACTCAGCCTGGCGGGGTAAGCACCTTTGCAAAAGGGGGTGGGAAAAACAGTGAGGATCGGCTCTTCAGCCGCTGGAACAAGGGAAAGCATGTTACAAGGATGAAAGGTACGGTCAGAAATATTCCGGTACTCTCGTCAATACCGGCACCGGCTGTATCACACATGTTGTATGTCAGGAAGACTCCATCTCCCTCGCCATTGAGATGGTCCAAGACAACCAGGAACATCCCTCCACAGACTATGGCAGAGAGTACTGTAATAGCAACAAGACCTTTCCTGATTGCCCCCTTCATAGAACCATTCTATCATACCTGATGAAAAGTCATCAATACTCTGGAATGAATCAACGCGGCCAACCAGAACAAGGAAGGGGAAGCCTACCGGCTTCCCCTTCTATTAATGTATGTGTATTGAAGTTTATGTCTTTACATCAGGGCGATGAGCGGGGCGATAACAAGGGATACAACGCTCATCAGCTTGATGAGAATGTTCATGGACGGTCCTGAAGTATCCTTGAAGGGGTCACCCACTGTATCACCCACAACTGCGGCCTTGTGGGCCTCAGAACCCTTGCCGCCGAGGTTGCCCTTCTCAATGTACTTCTTTGCATTGTCCCATGCACCGCCGCCGTTTGCCATCATGAGGGCCAGCATCACACCGGCCACGGTGGCGCCGGCCAGCATCCCGCCGAGGGCTGCCGGACCGAGGATAAAACCCACGATTATCGGACTGAGCACCGCAGTAAGGCCGGGAAGGATCATCTGCCTGAGGGCCGATGCCGTGGAGATGTCAACACACCTCTTTGAGTCGGGCTTTACACCTTCCTTACCCTCGAGGAGCCCCGGGATCTCCCTGAACTGCCGCCTGATCTCATTGACCATCTCGAATGCAGCCTTACCAACTGCAGTCATCGTGAGGGCTGCAACAAAGAAAGGAAGAATACCGCCTAAGAGAAGGCCAATAACCACCATGGGGTCGGTGATTATTATGGTAAGGCTCTCCACACCTTCCTTGGCACGGACGGCATTGATGCTCTGTGTATAGGCGGAGAAAAGGGCAAGTGCCGTAAGTGCGGCAGAGCCGATTGCAAACCCCTTTCCTATAGCAGCGGTTGTATTACCAAGGGCATCAAGGCCGTCGGTGATCTCACGGGTATCCTCACCAAGACCGGCCATCTCGGAGATACCACCGGCATTGTCGGCAATCGGACCGTAGGCGTCAACACTCATGGTGATACCGATGGTGCCGAGCATACCCACGGCGGCTATACCTATACCGTAAAGACCGGCAACCTTGTCGGCGACAAATATGGCTGCACAGATACCCAGCACAGGTAATGCGACACTCTCAAGACCCACGGCGAGGCCGGTAATGATATTGGTGCCGGGACCGGTCTGACTGGCATCGGCGATCCTCCTGATGGGAGCACCTGATGTATAGTACTCCGTCAGCAGACCGATGATTATACCACCCACGCAGCCTGCCACCACCGCCCAGAAGACATGATTGCTCACACCCAGCTGGGAGACCGCAACATAGGCAAGGGCCAGGAAGAGACCTGCTGCAATGAAGGTTGAGTACCGGAGTGCTGCGGCAGGGCTCATCTTCTCAAGTATCCTCATTGCAAGAATACCCAGGACGGATGAGATTATCCCCATGACTGCAAGCAGAACGGGAAGGGCCATCAGGTGCAGGGCATCACCGAGATTGGCGATCTTGGAACCAAGGACGGCCGTTGCACCAATCGCGATTGTTGCAATAATGGAATTCACATAGGACTCAAAGAGGTCGGCGCCCATACCGGCCACGTCACCCACATTGTCACCCACATTGTCAGCGATAACACCGGGGTTACGGGGGTCGTCCTCGGGTATGCCTGCCTCAACCTTACCCACAAGGTCAGCACCAACATCAGCGGCCTTTGTATAGATACCACCGCCGACACGCATGAAGAGGGCTATTGAAGAGGCCCCCATCCCGAAGGCATTGATAACAAAGGCTGTCTCAGGGTTTCTACCATAGAGGTAATAGAAAACACCCACACCCATGAGCCCGATGCCAGCCACTGCAAGACCCATGACGGCACCACCATTGAATGCCACCGAGAGTGCCTTGGCATGGTCGGGTTTGTACTGGTTTGCAGCCTCGGCAGTCCTGACATTTGCCTTTGTTGCTGCCTGCATCCCCAGGAACCCTGCGGCAATCGAACATACGGCCCCGGAAAGAAAGGCGATCGCGGAAGGAGCCCCCAGATAGAAGAACATCGCCACGAAAACGACGATAATGAAGATTGAAAGGATAGTGTACTGACGCCTGAGATAGGCC
>WFTX01000134.1 GCA_015485235.1 Nitrospirota bacterium
ATATGGCATAGTCTGAACACTTTGACCCTATTGTATTGGCCTCTCGGAGAAGTTCCTGAAGGATGAAGTCTGCCTTTCTGCCTATTGTACCACCTTGAGAAATGATTTTTCTCAACTGGCCGGAATGGCTTCTTATCCTGTGGATTTCCTCTTCCACATCAGCCCTCTCTGCAAGGAAGGCCGCTTCCTGGATCAGCCTTGATTCATCCACCCCCTCTCCTGTAAGGCCCCTGATCTTCTCTCTCAGTTTCTCCATCAACTCAGGCAGGGCCTGGGATGCAAGCTCCTCCACCTCATCGAGATATCTCTCGAGGAGCTGAACCCCCCTGAGTATCACTGATCTCAAGTGCTCACCCTCTGATTTGCGCATCTCCACCAAACGTTCCATGGCCTCCTGAAAGACAGCAATCAACAGTTCGGGATCATAGCCGGGTTCCTCTTCAAAGATGACATCCCTGAACCAGAAGAGGTTCTCAATGGACGGTTCACCCTCTAATGAAAGTTCCCCCTTGAGTTCCGAAAGGGCATTGAAAAGGGACCTGCCAAACTCCCGGTTGATCCTGAGCCTGATATCAGCACCCTCGGTAAGAGAGACCCTCACATCCAGCCTTCCCCTCTGGACATACTTCTTGACAACTCCCCTTAGTTCCATCTCATAGGGCTGGAGATAGGGAGGCATCCTGAAGTTCATGTCCAGGAACCGGTGGTTCACGGATCTGACCTCTATACGGAAACCGTCACGTTCCACAGAACCGTAACCAGTCATACTATGAATTACGCCGTCCATTCCTTATCTCAAGCACCAATTCAGTACTAAATTCGGATCTTCCTCCAGGAAGGGCCGCATCCAGCCCGATGATAGTTTACCTAAAGGGTACTGGAAAATGGTATATATCCGGGGAGAATCAAATGCCGAGAGGTTCAGGATGGCCCTTTTTATGTTATACTTTCTTAAGTCATTAAACCTATCTAACCCCTGGAGGCATAATGAGGAAGGCATCCATTGAACGCATCACAAAGGAGACATCCATCAAGGCCGCACTCAGGCTTGACGGAAGGACGAGTTACAGCATATCCACGACCATCCCCTTCCTGGATCATATGCTCACCCTGATGTGTCATCACGGAAATCTCTCATTAAAGCTCAAGGCAGCAGGAGATACCGAGGTGGATTACCATCACCTGATGGAAGACATAGGGATCACCCTCGGGCAGGCCCTGAACAGGGCACTGGGTGAGAAGAAGGGGATAAGGCGGTTCGGGTTTTCCAAGATACCCATGGATGAGACCCTTGCAGAGGTGGTCATAGACCTGAGTGGCCGTCCCTTTCTCGTTTACAAACTGCCCAGGAAGACAGGACGGCTCAAGGACCTCCCGGCATCACTCTTTGAGGACTTCTTCAGGGCCCTCTCCACCCACGGGATGATGAACCTCCACATAATTGTTCCTTATGGAAGGGACCTCCATCATATATTCGAGGCTGTCTTCAAGGCCTTCGGGAGGGCATTGAAGGAAGCCGTCGGGATAGAATCCCGTTCCATCCCTTCCACAAAGGGTCGTTTGTGAAGAAAGCCGGTCCATGGAAAGCAGGGATTATTCCCCTGTTGAGCCTTTTATTCCTGGCCGTACTGTCTTCCTGCCAGGAAAACCCCGTTGAACAGTACGGGGAAAAGACCGTCAAGACCTACAAGGAGACACAGAAATTCGGGAACACTACGACAGTGTATAACCTCAGGCAGGCGATCAACGGGTTTCAGGCAGCCGAGGGGAGGTATCCACGGGACCTCAGGGAACTGAGCGATTTTACGGGAATCCCCCTGAGTGAAGAGGACTATGACTACGACCCGGCCACCGGTACAATCTCTCAGAAGGAACAATGAACTGAGCAGCGGCCGTTTTATGCGGTCTGCAGCAAGGGTTTGTTATGGTTTAGGTATTCCTAAATCCTTACAAATTTTCTTTACTAAATTATCATCAATCTCACGATGTCCTGGAAGTGTACTCACCTTCTTCTCTTCCCGATTTACAAATACTGTGTGACTCCCACCCTCTCTTGAAAATTCACAGCCATTTTTCTCAAGATGGCGAATTGAATCTTTCCTCTTCAAACCAATACTTCTCCAATTTCTTCCCTGGTATACTCCTTGCCCTTAATTTCTTCTTCCATAAGGACCCTGTTTGCCTCTAAAACAAGTCTTATTGCTTCTATCAAATTCTTCTTTGTCTCTTCAAGAGTTTTGCCCTGCGTATTGGCTCCTGGTAATTCCTCAACATATCCAATATATCCATAAGGTGATTTTGAAATACTGCAGTAAGTTTTCATTGCATGACTTAACACCTGCCTTTCGTTGGTTTATATTATTTTACCATAACGACCCAGGCTCATCTGCCGCCATGGAGCGCAAGCGTGATAGCGGTCAGGTGCAGCGCCTTGTTATTTCATCATCAAACATCCGCACCATACAATAGAAAATACAGTCCTATTGATATAAATAGTGCAATGTAACCCGTGGCGAGAAAATTAACAGTAAATCTAGCTGTATCATTTGTACCTTTGTTTGTGACATATATCTTGTAAGCTATCAGATTTGCCAGTGAACCAAATAAACTGCCAAATCCTCCTGCATTCACGCCCCATAACAATGCCTGCCATTTGGGCGTGAAATTAGCAAACAATAGCGCTGCTGGAACATTACTCATAACTTGGCTTGCCAAGGCTGCAAATAGGAAAATATGCCCAGAATGAGTAACTTCGGAGGGCAAAATTACCTTGAGGTTGTCTGCAATACCAAAGAGGAACAGGAAACTGAATAATAGCGCATAATCGACATTCAGAGAGCTTCTGTCAAAAATCAGCGCAAAAAGGATGACGGCAACGGCACTTATAACAGGAAGAACATGAAAGACTGCCAGTAGCACAACAGCAAGCAACACGCCATAACCATATGCTTTTTTATTAACTTTCTGAACTTGATTTTCCTGTAACACCCTTTTGGTTCTAATGGAAAGCGAGGCAATTATTAACAAAACGAGAAACATCAAAGAAAAGGGAGCTATTGTTTTGATAAATGCGCCTGGGGAAACATCATAGAACCAGTAAATAAAAAGGTTTTGAGGATTACCTACAGGTATTAACGCCGACCCCGCATTGGCAGCCAATGCCTCGAGGATTACAAGTATCCCTTTCCTGTTTACATTAAGTGTTAACGTGAGCGGCACAATAACTATTAGAGAAATGTCATTCGTTATCAGCATTGAAAGGAAAAATGTTATTACTACCAACTTTAATGGTATGAGCTTCCCGTTCTCTATGCTTTGAGCAATTTTTAATATGGCTCCGCTTTTCAGCAGCCCGTTTACTACGATAAACAAAACAAACAGGAGAAACAGAACCTGCATTTCATTGGCTGAGTATTCCGGCAAATGCTTGATATAAATGGACGTCAGCACCAAGC
>WFTX01000135.1 GCA_015485235.1 Nitrospirota bacterium
CCCTTCTATTTGAGGTCTCTATTCTTACAAACCTATAACCTTAAAGAGGTCATCGCATGGCTGAGTCGCAATCCCTTCTATTTGAGGTCTCTATTCTTACAGCACCCCCCATTTTTGTTCTGAAACTTCAGCAAGTTAAAAGACCGGTTGTGCAAATTTCATCACCTCCTTCATGGACCAAAAATGTTATGTAAAATCTTTACAAATCTTCAACAATCGTTTGCCACTTTTAAACATTTTGACTGTACCAATCTTCTTCTGTCGGATATCCCAGCCGGGGACCTCCGTCTATTCTTCTGCTCCCACCAGGATCAGGAGAAGCCTTTTTGAGGCCATCAGAGACCTCAAAACCATCGTTGTCAAAGATCAACGGGGATTGTGGTCGAAGATGACCACATCACCTGCCACTGGGCTGCGAAAAATCAGTTTCCTTGCCACTCCGTGCAGGGCATGGGCTACCTTTAAATAAAGCCAGACAGGACCAGGGCCGGTAAGAACAACATCATTGCCCTCACCGGCAAGTTCCTTTGCCTTTTTGATGTATTTTTCAAGTTCCGCAAGTTTTGCTGTTTCTCCATAAATGTCTGACAAATCTAAAATCACCCCTTCAACCATTTTTCTATCTCCTGTTCAAGCCTTCTGATTGCACCTCCGATTACCGTTCTGATCCCCATGGCCTCAGCTCTTTCCTTATCGGGTTCTGGCAATTTCTTGAAACTCACCAGCATACCACTTGCTTTTAATCCTCCATAATCCCTTAAGACATCCAGTTTATACAAGGCATCTGCTGCTTTCTGATCGTCATCATTCTTTTTGGAAGTAAATCGTTTGGTCTTGCACTCTATAATATACAAACGGTTTTCAGACAGGAAGACCACATCTAATTCGTTCGTTACATCGCACAGGTCTATATGGCAGACATCAAGGCTGTGGGCAATGTCCTGAATGGGCAAGCGGCTCCTGAGCCTCTCAAGAATCTCTTTCACATGATATTCCAGCCAGCCGCCGTTTACGAAAAACCTGCTTGCCTCATCCTTAAATCTGACAACTCCGTCAACATATTGCAGAAAGCCTTTTTCTTCAAAAATCTCCAACAGGTCCCGGAAATTTCTGTTATTCTTCCATTTGTCCTGCACAGGCGGAGATGAAAGGGAGACCTCAGACTTCGCAGCGAGCCAGTTTAATGCACCAAGCGGGTTCCCAAACCGTTCTATTTCATTTATAATTGAATTTGAGACCTTTTTCCAGTTTGAAGGTACGGAGTCGCGGTTGACCTTGCCTGATATCCTTGCACCATGCACTCTTAGGAAATTCTCAAGCCCCACCCTGTTCTGGAGGTCAACCGGTTCCTGCTGCGGATACAGCCACAACAGCCGGTCGAGATTGGGGTGAACGTAAAATACCGGTTTTTCCGAAGACCGAAACGCCTCGTGTGCAACTATAGCCATCGGTTTTGTACCGCCTGTAACATTCAACCCTGTATCTTCGTCAAGTTCAGAGAGAATCTGCAGTATATCATCAGTGAGCATCTCGATATCCCATGCATCCCTGATCTCTTTCTTTACAACCCTCACTCCGTAACTCTTAATCACTTCACCAAGCCAGTCCGCCCTCTGCCTCATATCCTTCGATACGAGCAGCACAACCTGTTCAGGGCGCGTCCTTTCGTCCAGAACCGGCGTGAGGTTTGGCGTGGGCTGTCCTGATACCATGCAAACATGTGTACGGAGCCGCATTACTCTGTATCCTCCGTGTGGTCTGAGATAAATATGGGACGGCCATGTGCAGGATTTAAAGGGTCTTTGATAATTCCATTGACCGTTCCTTCAACATATATGGTTGAAACTCCCGCTTCTTCTGCCGCCTGAAAAAGACCGATGCTCATAGGCACAGTGCCGCCGGTGGTGTCAACGAATATCTGACTGGGAGGAACTCCTTGTGAAATTGCTGTATCTATCATTAGTCTTGCAATCTCTCTATTTCTGGCAGGGTCTGATGAATCGGAAAGCCCCCGTTCCAAGCCTTCCGTGCCAGAAATCGGCTCTATGCCAAGAGTACGAGCAGTCTGCATATGGTCTTCGGCATCCTTTCGGGTTTTTTCTGTAAAGACCAGCCCCATATAACGGGGCTTCAGGTGCCTCATTATCCACTCCGGCTGTTCTTTTCTGCTTACTGGTATGATAATAGCATTGACCTTTTCCTTTATGGGATCAAATGGCGTACCAAGGCCTTCGAACCTCCGTCTTGTAATAACCCGTCTTATCCATTCTTTTATCTTACCAAGAGAAAACGCCGCTGTAACCGCCGTCCCGACGGTAAGACAGGTAACCGCATACCCCAAGATGATGCCTGCACGGTCCCATCCGAGTATGGTATCTTCAGGCATCAGCGAGTTGACGCCCTGGTACACCCCCCATCCAATACCGACAGCAAAAATAAATGCAATAAGGATCCTTTTCATTACACCTGTTCCTTATTATTGTGTTGACACTACTACCACAACCCTCCCCCCTCACGATGCAGGTCTCCGCTGGAGATCGCTTCGGCAAGGGGGAAATAAGAAATGGGAACACTCACCTTCCCCCATCGCCTCTTGCCTGTTTCTTTCACAAGGGGGACGGTGTTTTTATCTTGACAAACATACATCGCCATCATATAATAAAAGCATACATAGGAGGTGCACAATATGCGTGCAACATTAAACATACCCGACGATCTCCTTTCTGAGGTGCAGAAGATTACAGGAGAGAAGTCCAAGACAAAGGCGATCACCATCGCCATGAAGGAGTTTGTCCGCCAGCAGAAGATCAGGGAACTCCTTGCCCTCAGAGGGAAGATTGAGATTGACTATGACTGGCAAAAGGAAGAGGAACTCGAAATGAAACATCAGGAAGAACGGCTCAGTACGTATAGAGA
>WFTX01000136.1 GCA_015485235.1 Nitrospirota bacterium
CGCATATATAGAGAAAGCCATGAAGCTCAAGAAGAAGATAAAGGGTGCTATGATCTACCCTGCAGTCGTTACGACAATTGCAGTAGCGGTCATCGCAGTTATCATGATCTTCGTGGTTCCAACCTTTGCAAAAATGTTTGCACAGTTAGGCGGAGTACTACCCTTACCTACGAGGATAATAATGGCCATGAGCAACTTCCTGGCAGGAACAGGTGGACTGATCCTCCTTGGATCTATTATCTTTATTGTGATAGCGATTGTGCAGATAAGAAGAACGAACAGGGGCAAGTATGTCATCGACAATATACTGCTCAGGCTTCCCATATTCGGCATGCTTCTCCGGAAGGCCGCCATCGCCAAGTTCACCCGGACATTGGGAACCCTTGTAAGCAGCGGTGTACCCATCCTTGACGGTCTGGAGATAACAGCAAAGACCGCAGGGAACAAGGTGATAGAAAAGGCCATCTTTGAGGTAAGGACAGCCGTCTCTGAAGGCAAGACGATCTCTGAACCTCTCATGAAGGCAAAGGTCTTCCCTCCCATGGTGAACCATATGATAGCTGTTGGTGAATCAACGGGTGCTCTGGACGCAATGCTTTCAAAGATAGCCGACTTCTATGATGATGAGGTGGATGCTGCGGTCTCGAACCTCACATCCATGATTGAGCCGCTTCTCATGGTCTTTCTTGGCGGCTCGGTGGGTTTCATTGTGGTTTCCATGTATCTGCCTATCTTCAAGCTGATAACTCTCATTAAATAAACATTTCCAGGGGAAAGGGTAAAGGGGGATTTGATCAGTGAAGATACAGGTATGACCATCTCTATTTATCCTTGACCTCTGACTCATATGAATACAGAAGACTTTAAAAAAAAGGTGCGTTCATTCCTTGTTGTCAGGCTTGTATTCATAACTGTACTCCTTGGAAGTATACTTTACTTCAGGCTCCATATCAGACAGTTCCAGGCCTCGAACCACCTCCTTGCCGGAATACTGCTCCTCTATCTGATCCCCCTGGGCTTTTCAGTCTTCTATGGACGGTGGAAGATACAACCAAGGAACCTGAAGAGACTCTCCTACCTCCAGTTTCTACTTGACTCGGTACTCGTAATAGGCCTTATACTGATAACAGGGGGAATTGAGAGCTGGTTCTCCTTTCTGTTGATCCTTATCACAATGTCGGCATCAGTCGTCCTGGGGAAGAGGGCAGGTTATATCTTCGCAACCCTGAACGGAATCCTTTACGGCACGATCCTTGACCTCCAGTACTATGGAATAATCCCGATCAGCTATAATCCGGAATTCAACGAGAGGGCCTTCTTTTATAACATTTTCATAAACATATTCGGCCTCTACCTGACTGCATACCTGATGTCCTATCTTGTAACAAGGCTTGAAAAGACATCGGCTACCCTGGAAAAGCGGGATACCGATCTCAGGGAACTGTCGAGATTCCATTCAGAGGTTATAGAAAACATCCCCAGCGGACTCTTCACAACGGACTCTGAAGGTTACATCACCCTCTTCAACCCGGCAGCCGAGCGGATCACGGGGCTCAAGAGGAAGGCCGTCCTTTCAAGGAAGATTACCGATATATTCCCCTTCCTGAGCATGCCTCCCAGGATGGGAAGGACTGAGGGCAGGATCCGGACCCGAGGTGATGAGGAGAGGTTCATCGGGATGAATATATCCATTAACAGGGATACTCATGGAAACACAGTGGGTTTCATCGGGACATTTCAGGACCTGACAGAAATAGCCAGGATGGAGGAGGAGATCAAGAGAAAAGAGAAGCTGGCAGCCATCGGGGAACTCTCGGCAAGCATCGCCCATGAACTCAGAAATCCACTGGCCTCAATAAAGAGTTCTTTTGAAATGCTGAAGGAAGGAGGGCTTGACAACGACTCAAGAGTCAGGCTGATGGAGATAGCCCTTACAGAGATGGACAGGCTTGACGCGATTGTCACCGATTTCCTCCTCTACAGCAACCCCCGGCCGCCCGTATTTACAGAATTCAATCTATCCCGGATAGTCGAAGAGGTTATTGCCATGGCGGAAAACCTGAAGGACGGTGTGGAAGTCATGATGCAGTCTCCTGAAAAAATCATGATGAGGGGAGATGAACAGAGGATAAGACAGTTACTCTGGAACCTGACTGTAAATGCCATTGAGTCCATTAATGAAACAGGAAAAGTCATGATCAGTGTTGAAAAAGGTCCGGAAGGAACCATAATCACAATAAGAGATACGGGTGAGGGGATACCCGAGGAAATCGGTTCAAAGATATTCTACCCCTTCTTCAGCACAAGGGAGAGGGGAACAGGGCTTGGTCTTGCAATCGCGTATAGAATAGTTGAGGAGCATAATGGTAATATAAAATTCAAATCCAGACCAGGGAAGGGAACGGAATTCAGGATCACCTTCCCGGCAGTAAAGATACCGGAGCGGAAATGACAAAAGGAAAGAGAGAGAAGATCCTCATAGTTGAAGATGAAAAGAGCATGAACGAGATCCTCAGGATACTTCTTGAATCCGAGGGATATGAAACCACATCAGCCCTGGACGGGAATGAAGGAGTAGATTATATCAAAAACGACATCTTCGACTTGGTGATCACCGACATAAAGATGCCCGGGACGGACGGATTCACCGTACTCAGGACCTGCAAGGAGCTTTCCCCTGAGACACTTGTTATAATGATCACTGCCTTTGGCACAACAGAGGATGCCATTGAGGCGATGAAGCTAGGCGCTTACGACTACATTCACAAGCCCTTCAAGATAGACGAGATCCGTATCGTAATAAACAAGGCCCTTGAGAAAAAAAGGCTCAGGCAGGAACTGGAATTATTGAAGGAAGAGATCAAGACGACCTACCGTCTTGAAAACATAATCGGCAAGTCCCCGTCAATGCAGAAGATCCTTCACACCATTCCCAAGATAGCCCAGAGCAATTCCAATGTTCTGATAACCGGCGAGAGCGGCTCGGGGAAAGAACTTTTTGCAAGGGCGATCCACAACCTGAGTACTCGTGCTGACAGGAAGTTTGTAGCCATCAACTGTGCCACCTTTCCGGAAGGACTTCTTGAAAGTGAACTCTTCGGCTACATGAAGGGGGCCTTTACAGGGGCCACTCAGAACAAGGAAGGACTTTTCGAAGTGGCCCATGAAGGCAGTATCTTCCTGGATGAGATCGGCGAAATGCCCTTCAATCTCCAGGCAAAACTTCTCCGGGTGCTCGAGACCGGTTCATTCAGGAGACTGGGCGGCACTGGTGATATCACTGTAGATGTACGGATTATTGCCGCCACAAACAAAGATCTTGAATCATCAATAAAGGAAGGCAGGTTCAGGGAAGATCTCTTCTACAGACTGAATGTGATCCCCGTCCGTATCCCTCCACTGAGGGAAAGGGTTGAGGACATCCCACTCCTTATAGAGCATTTTCTCAAGAAGTTTGGTGCTGAAAGAAAGCAGATCTCTCCCGAGGCCCTCAAGATCTTCATGGGATATGACTGGAAGGGAAATGTGAGAGAACTCGAAAATATCATCGAAAGGATCGTCCTCCTGTCGGAAAGAGAAATCATACTTCCCGATGATATACCGCCTGAGATCATGAGATCAGGCCGGGGGGAGGCTGCCCTCCCGTCATTAGGCATTGATGACTTTTCTATTGATGAAATCCTTGAAGGGATAGAGAAGGACTACCTCGTTAAGGCACTGGAGCTCTCCGGTGGCAACAAGACAGAGGCTGCCAGACTCTTAGGGCTCACATTCCGGTCTTTCCGGCACAGGCTTCAGAAATACGGGATCGGAAAGGATAACAACGGGGAGACCTGAAAAGGTCCTCAGGGCTTCACTCTTTCAGGCACAGTATAGATATTAAATCTCTCCCCCCTCATAAAGCCTATCATGGTGATTCCTCTTCTTTCCGCAATCTCTATCGCCCGTGTGGTAGGTGCGGTTCTGCTTGTCACGATAGGGATACCCCACCGCGAGCACTTCTGTGCCATCTCCGACGAAAGCCTCCCGCTGACAAGGATGATCTTGTCGTTCAGATGGATATCCTCAAGGATACAGTATCCTATAGCCTTGTCAACAGCATTATGTCTTCCGATATCCTCTGCAAGCACCAAAATCCTGTCCCCGTCGGATATTGCCGCACTATGGATACAGCCTGTCTCATTGTATAGCACCGAAGCCTTCTGGAACTCCCTGAAAATCCTCTTGAGATTCTCCCTTTCTATGGAGATTTCTCCGGTGATACTGACATCTGCTCTCTCTCTCTCATAAGTTACCCCTCCGGTACAACCTGAAGTTATGGTTCCCCCCTCGAGTTTCACCTTCCCTTCTGCCGGAATGTCAACCACGATCTCATCACCATACTCAATACTCATCCTCTCGGCGCACCAGTTTCCCTCAATGATCCCCTCTGTCATCAGGAACCCTACCACAAGTTCCCTTATCATTACCGGGCTGCAGTAAAGCTTGATTGCCTCTTCACCGTTTATCAGGATCCTGAGTCTCTTCTCCGAAGCGACAGCATCCTTCATCCAGGTGACTGAGGTGCTGTTTACCTTCAACACCTCCCTTTTTTCGTAGCCCTTCATCCCTTCTCCACGGGAAGTTCGCTGAAAAGCACCACCCTGTTCCGGCCACCCTCCTTTGCCAGATATAACGCAGCATCCGCCTTCCTTATCAGATCCTCCTTATCGATGGCATCCTGAGGAAAACAGGATATTCCTATACTCACCGTCAGGCGGGTCTTATGCCCTCCCACATCTATAACATATCTTTCCACTTTCTCCCTTATCCTCTCTGCAACCATGAAGGCATTCTCACAGTCGGTCTCAGGTAGAATTATAACAAATTCCTCCCCGCCGTATCGTGCAGCAAAGTCGACTTTCCGGACAGAGCCCCTTATCACAGAGGCAATGGTCCGTAGAACCTCATCACCGGTCTGGTGTCCATATGTGTCATTGAACATCTTGAAGTGATCTATATCAAGGAGGAGGAGAAAAAGCCGTCTTTTATATCTTTCCGCCCGGAGTATCTCTTCGGACAATCTTTCCTGAAACATCCGGTGATTGTGAAGTCCCGTAAGCCCGTCAGTCGTTGCCATACGTGCAAGCTCCCTCTGAAAGGATATGCTCTGAAACGCCTGGAATGCAAAGGCAAACAGAGTATCCTCATCGGATTCCGAAAAGTTCGCCTCCTTGCTGAATATGCCAAGCACTCCCTTCATACCGGCACCTGAGACAAGAGGAATATAGATAATGTTACCCACATCTCCTCCGGAAAGGACTCTGGCCTCCTCCCCGGCCATGGAGGCCTCCTCAAGCTCTATCAACGAATTGATCCTCTCTCCCTTCATCCTCAACACCTCTTCAAGAAACTCCCGGGTAACCCTCTCACTGGTACTCACAAAGAATTCTTCACCATCGGGCGCATGAACCAGAATCGCCCCTCCATCTGCCTTCAACAGATCGGTTGCCCTCTCAACAAACCTCCTGAGTATAATGTCGAACTCCAGTTCCGTGGTCACATACCCGATGAATTCATTCAGGATGGCAAGCTCCCTCACCACTTTCTGCTCCCGATGAAAGGAGCTTTCGAGGCTGGAAATCTTTTCTCTCAGTGTATCGGCCATCCGGTTGAAGTTGTCAGCCAGTTCAGAGAGCTCATCGTCTGTCTCAATCTTTATGTAATGATCCAGTTCGCCGTCAGCTATCCGGTGGCTTGAACTGCTCAACATGAGCAGGGGTTTTATAATCCTCCTGTTTATCGTCCTCCTGATCAGAAAAACAACACCCACAAGCAGCACCAGCGAAAAAATGTAGAGAAGAAAGACTTTCTCCTGAGCCAGTGCGGCCCTCTTTTTGGCCTCTTCTATCTTCTTCATGTCCTCGTCCCAGTGCTTTTCAATTCTTTTCCCCAGTTCCTGGAAGAGACTCATTCTGAGGCTTTCAATATAGGGATCCCTGTCTTCAGCCCTGGCAGAATAAAGTATCGCTGTCAACCATATGGAGAACCTGTCTAAATTCTCACGCAGGTACTGAAGCATTGCGAGTTCATCCTCGTCGAGATTGAAGTCATTGGTCTTGCCAACCAAACGGTAAAACTCCTCGTAAGCAAGGTTTGTCTCGGTCCGTTTATGATCGTCTGGAGAGGCAAGGAATTCCCTCAGGGAATGTTCCAGATTATTCAGTGATGTTTTAAGTCCTGTCATAAAGTCCAGTTTCTTGGAAAAGTCGGCAAGTTCCTCCGTGGTTGAATGAATATACCTGTTTGCGGTCCAGGTAACCAGAAACAACCCTATAAAGAGGAGCACAAGCCCTGTGGAAAAGAGATCAAACTTTCTCTTGATATTCATCCCGAGCCCTCTATCCTCCGTCTGGCTATCTCAAAGAAGCCGGGGATCTTCAGGTCAATCCATGTCTTCCCGTCGGCATACCCAAAGAGCATCTCATAAAAACCCTCTACGGGGATCTTGATCACCTCAATATCCTCCACGTCATCCAGCCTTTGTTCGCGATGGTACTCAACATCCCTTGCAAGAAAAACAGTAAGAGTTTCGGTAGATGAGCCCGACGTGAGGGGGCCTTCCATCAGGAAGACAAGCTCTTTCGCCAGATATCCCGTCTCCTCAAGCAATTCCCTGCGGGCCACTTCCTCAAGGGGTTCTTCCCTGTCATTAAGCCCGGCCGGGAATTCTACAACATATTTTTCAACAGGTGGACGAAACTGTCTGACAAGTATGAGGTTGCCATCACGGGTGAAGGGAACAATGGCTACTATTCCTCGCACGCCTCTCCGCTGAAAGGCCTCCCAGTCATAACACCTCCCGAACCTGTCCTCATATCTAAGTTGAAGGCACCGGAGAAACCTCCCCTCCCACAAGACCTTCTTCTCAAGCACTTTAGGACCCTTTTTGATAGTGACCTCCAGACAAACAACAGTACCGGGAAAGACGTTCCAGTAGAATATCCCTACACCTGTTACTCCCCCTTTAATTTATATAATCGACCAATTCTGATCTTTCTTTAACAGAAGAGGGTGGAGCAGCGCGGAGACTGCAAACAACCCGAATCCGGATTTACATAACATGCCCCGCCCTACCCCCGTTCTTCTTGAACCTGGCCGATCCTCAGCCTGGCGGCCATCCCATCGTCCGGCCTCCGAGGAGATGAAGGTGGATATGAAAAACGGTCTGGCCTGCCTCCCTGTTACAGTTCATCACCAGACGGAACCCCCTCCCGGCAATCTCTCTCTCACTGGCGATCCGGTTTGCCACACTGAAAAGATGACCAAGCAATTCGCCGTCTCCTTCTTCAATCTCAAGGACGGTGGGAATATGCTTCCGGGGGACGATCAGAATATGGACCGGAGCCTGGGGATTGATATCTTCAAAGGCCACCGCTTTTTCATCCTGATACACGATCTTTGCCGGTATCTCACCACTGGCAATCTTGCAGAATATACAATCCATGGACACACCTCCGTTCAGAGATTACAGGCCACCCGTGACTCAGTCTTTAGGCCTGAGCCCGGATTTCCCGAAACGCCTTTCCAGCTCCTCAAAAACCTCCTCCAGGGATATTCCTTCCTCAGCAAGCAGGACAAGCAGGTGGTACAGCAGGTCTGCAGACTCATAGACCACCCTCTCCCTCCCCTCCATCATGGAGGCTACTATTACCTCTGTAGCCTCTTCACCCACTTTTTTCAGTATCTCCGGCTTACCCTTATCAAAGAGACTGCAGGTATATGAATCCTGCCTGGGATTTCTTTTCCTCTCGAAAATCAACTCCAGGAGTTCCTCAAGAATCGCTCTTGCCATATACTTCCTCTTCCGAGAAGGTCTTTTCAGTGACCTCCTCTCCCCGGATGTTCCTGTAAAAGCAGCTCCTGTGACCTGTATGACAGGCGCCCGGGCCGCGCTGAATGACCTTGATCAGTAATGTGTCTGCATCACAGTCCATGAGTATCTCCCTGACCTCCTGCAGGTGTCCTGATGTCTCGCCCTTCTTCCACAACTTCTGTCTTGACCGTGACCAGAAATGGGTAAACCCCGATTCCAGAGTCAACTCAAGGGCCTTTTCGTTCATGTATGCCATCATCAGGACTTCTCCTGTCCCCTCATCCTGAATGATCGCCGGGATAAGTCCGTTGGAGTCATACTTCAGTTCAGGCAACATACTGTTCCTCCTTTTCACATTCTCTCCGGCTCTGCACCGGGCAAGTCCGGCCGCCCAAATCCCGGGGGAGTTTGTTATGATATAATGATTTATTCTTAAGAGGCAAGTCCGTATATTGATTAACAAAGAGAGAAGCACTGATTAAACAATGAAAAAAATCCTTCCGATCATACTGTTCTTTCTCCTGAGTTCCATCCAGCTCTCCCATGCTGCGGGGATTAAAGACCTGACGGTCGACCTTGACAGCGGTGAGATAACAGTGGGATTCAGGTTCGAACCGGCTCCCGGAGACATCTCCCATTTCAGGAATGCCATATCCCGTGAAATAGTTTTTTTCATAGACCTCTTCCGTCTATGGAAGGTCTGGCCGGATGAGTTTATCAAAGGGGTCAAGATCATCAGGAAACTTCACAGTGATGAAATGAAAAAGGAGTACCGCCTTGATTCCTATGACGGAAAACAACTGACACTCAAACGATTCAACTCTTTTTCCTCCATGACCGACTGGGCCTTCACGTTCAGGGGGATAAAGCTGGGAAGACTCGATGAACTCCAGAAGGGTCGGTACTTTGTGAGAGTCACGGTGGAGTCCAAGAAGGAGAAGGTACCCAGCATAATATCGGAGGTCTTCTTCTTCCTTCCCTCCCGGGAGTTCCGTTACAGGCTCGATTCCCCACCCTTCTACACAGGAACCGGCAGTCAGAAGGAAGACAAACAGGAAAAGACCGCGCAATGATTCAGTCCATATCCATAAAGGTACTGACGCTGATCGGGATAAACATCCTCCTCGTTGCACTCCTCACACTCATCTTCTTTGTCTCAAAGAACCTGTTCAGGCTGTATCTTGAGAGGCGGAACAGGATAACCGGATATAAGTTCAAGACGAAGCTGATCACCATATTCGCCGGTCTCACCCTGATCCCGTCGGTGTTGCTCTTCATCGTTGCAGGGGGGCTGATATCCACATACATCGAGAGATGGCTGAACCCCCAGATAAGAATCCCTCTGGAAAGTGCCTACACACTTGCCTCTAAGATCTACGAAAGGGAGAGGGAGAGGACCCTGATGGAGGCAAGACGGCTTCTGCAGGGAAGCAGACCACCGGAGAACTTCAGGGTCATAAAGTATAAAAGCCCTGGAGACGAAGACTCGGAGACCATATCAAATGCCTTCAGGGGGATGGAAGGAACCGAGGTAATATCATCAGCAGCAGGGGATCTTGTCCGGGCAGCCGTTCCTATCCGGAGAAGGGGGAAAGTGGTAGGAGTTCTTGTTGTCGAGCAGACACTTCCGCCTGATCTCGTATCTCATGCTGAACGGATCAGAAACAACTATACGGAATATCTCTCATTAC
>WFTX01000137.1 GCA_015485235.1 Nitrospirota bacterium
GCTCACTACAAGGCGGAGATCGAGAAACTTCAGAAGATCATAGGGAAGCAGGCTATTCAGATAGAGATACTAAAAAAAACGGAAGAGCTGTTCGGGACAAAGTAGAGGCGGTGGACATGTTAAGGGAGGCAGGCTACACGATCAAGGATGCATGTGCAGCTCTTGGATATTCCCGCAGCGGCTACTACGCATCGAAGAGGTCGAGGAAGGCACCTGAAAGAAGTGCAGAAAGGGATGCCGATCTTGTTGCAAGGATAAAGGCGATAAAGGCTGAGCATCCGTTTTGGGGATATCGGAGGGTAAGGGCATGGCTTGTGTATCGGGAAAAGATACATGTAAGCGAGAAAAGAGTAAGACGGATAATGAAAGAGCATGGGCTTATGGCAACCCAGAGGGTTCACAAGACGAAGAGGAAACCTCAGGGTAGCAAACCGAGGGCTGAGAGGCCACGGCAGTACTGGGGGATAGACATGACCAAGTTTATGGTACCTGTGATCGGATGGGTATATCTGGTGATAGTGCTTGACTGGTATACGAAGAAGGTAGTTGGATGGGATATATCACTCAGGAGCAGGACAAGTGAGTGGAAGAGGGCACTGGATATGGCCATTGACAGAGAATTTCCGGAAGGAGTAAAAGGCAAGGGGCTGATGCTCATAAGTGACAATGGTTCCCAGCCCACATCGAGGTCCTTTATAAGGGACATGGCGACACTTGGTATCAAGCAGATATTCACCTCATATGACAATCCCAGGGGCAACGCAGAAACAGAGCGGATGATGAGGACGATAAAAGAAGAGGTTGTCTGGATTAATGAATTTGAGAGTTTTGAGGAAGCAAGGGACAAGATAGGAGGCTGGATAGAGGGAGATTACAACAAGCGGTATGTACACTCAGTGCTTGGCTACAGGTCTCCAGAGGAATTTGAGGAGCTCTACTTTAGGCAGATTGCGATGAAAGAGGCTGCTTAAGGGGTATAGTCAGGTATGGACTGGGCTAAGAAAAACGATTGTAGGGCATATGGTGAAGCCGTTTTTTTGACAGAGTTATCTCTACACCTTTTTGGCATCAAAAATGTCTTGACAAATGGGTCGCAGTACACAGATGTAAAGGCATCTATGATATGTGTAACATCTTTGATCCAAGGATTATTCTCAATGAGAAAGTGGTCATCATATACGAACCCGTTTCCCAGTGAGCCAATATAGATCAGGAATGACAGTACGCCTATAGATATTATACAGAGTGTATTTCGTATATTCCAGCTGTGTCTAACTATGATCATGAATTAAAGAATACAAAAAAAATCAGTTACATTTCAAATCGTTGGGTTGTAAAACAATCATAGATTTAATAATAATACTGACATGAGCCAGTTCAAGAAGTATATAGACCTTTCCCATCCTGTATATCCCTTTTTCATAATTCTTTTCTTCTTCCTGCTTTACTCATCCCCTCCCCTCTGGGATCCTGATTTCTGGTGGCATGCAAACACAGGCCGATACATACTTGAGCACGGAAGACTTCCTGACAGGGCTATATTCAACTTCACACCGCCAGGGAGTAATACTATCAGGATTAACACACTCCTCAGGGGATACTGGCTCGGGCAGGTAATTCTTTACAAGGTCTGGGAAACAGCGGGAATCTCTGGAATAATTATCTTCAGAGCATGTCTTCTCGAAATAACCCTTCTACTTTTATATTTCTTTTCAAGAAAGGCCAGCCCTGCAATATACCTTTCAAACCTGATTCTTGCAGGGACAATACTCTTCTACTTCACCGGTGAGCGACCCCAGACCATTGTCTTCCCATTCGCCGTTCTTACCTTCATATTGATAAGGTCCTACATTGAGAGAAAGTCTGCACTTGTACTTCTGCTTCCTCTTATTACTTTCCTCTGGGGCAACATCCACGGAAGCATCCTCTACGGCCAGGTGATACTCCTGTTGTATGCCGTCTCCATCCTCTTCTGGAACGAGGGTATTGAAAAAAAGAGCAGAGCGCTTCTTGTTTCACTGCTCATTTTATCAGTCCTGAGTGGCTTTTTTACCCCTGTATCTTTTGAGAGACTGGTGAGTTTTATCCGTTCTCAGCAGTCGGTAATCGTAAGGACATCCATAGAGTTTTATTCACCCCTGACAGTCATGAAAGAATTTGGCATCTACTATCCATCATACTGGATCCTTGTTGCAGGCACAGTTCTTTTAAGTTTCATGCATTTCAGGAATATCCCGCCTTCAGTTCACCTCACAGTAACCCCCTCTCTCCTGCTCAGCTTGACAGGTGCAAGATATATGGTCTTCTTTGCCCTCTCTACCTCAACTCTTTTCAGGACTATAAAGGACAGGACCGGAAAGTCTATTCCTCTCGTTCTTCTCCTTATATCCCTGATTCTGGCAATTCCGCAATTCAGCAACCTTGCTCCCTTTAACAATACAATTAAAGAAGACTATCCAATTGAGGCGGTCAAAAAGATCGGGGAACTCGGATCAAGGCGGATATTTACTCACCTTGAATGGGGTGGATTCGTAGCCTTCTTCGCACCTGAGTCAGAGGTCTTTATTGATGGAAGGCAATTCAGCGAGGATGTACTTATGGAGTACACTCTCGTAATGGCTGGAGTCGAGATTGGCAAACAGCAGGAATGGAAGCAAGTACTTGATAAGTATCATGTAGACGCCGTTCTGCTTCCTTTTTACGATCCTGCTACGCTCAGCCCCATCCCTCTCGTTCCAAAACTGAAAAAAGATAGCGACTGGAGAGTACGTTATCAGGATGAGTACGCCATACTATTTATTAAGGACCTACCCAGAAAGGCCCACCATAAAACAGCAGGCTGATGACCTGTCCCAATATTCACCAGTGCTACTTCAAGTCCGTCCTCAATCGGCCTTCAGATGTCTGAACACCTGAATCCTGCCGTTCACCTGGTCCGCAACATAAACATAGTCATCCCTGTCAACAAAAACATCTCCAGGCACCTGAAAC
>WFTX01000138.1 GCA_015485235.1 Nitrospirota bacterium
GAAGAGGCCGGGCTGCCTCCGGTGAATGCCAGGATTGCCTGTTACAGGCTTGTCAATTTTCCGTCGTCACCCCCACCCTTCCACCAAGTCATTTTCTTGACGCAAAAATCCAACTTCTCGTTTTAAAAGAATAATTCCTTCAGGCACGTTCTTTGCTCAACCCAGGACTGACCGGGGATGCTCCCGGACTCATAAGAATCCATTACAGGAGGAAGGAAATGGCAGAGGAAAAGGAAGAGACCCAGCAGGAAGAGGGGACAGAAGAAGAGGCCCCCAAGAAAAAAAAGAAGGGCAAGTTAAAACTCCTGATAATGATCATCCTCGTCCTCGCCCTCGGAGGCGGAGGTGGGTTCTTTGCCTACACAAAGTTCTTCAGCCACCCCAAAACGGCCGAAGCTAACAAAGACGAAGAGGCTATCCAGGAAGAACAGCCCGCCCTGTTCAACCTCGATCCCTTTGTGGTGAACCTCACAGACCGGGGAAGGTTCCTCAAAGTCTCTATGAAACTTGAACTTATCGACAAGAAATATGCGACTCTGGCTGAGGAGAAGACCCCCCATATCCGGGATGCCATCATCACCCTGATAAGCAGCAAGACGGCGGAATCCATCTCCACACCGGAAGGGAAGTTCCAGTTGAAGGATGAACTCCTGATGCGGGCTAACGCCTCTGTCGGGAAGGACGTATTCAAAAACGTATACTTCACAGAATTTGTGATGCAATGAACGATATTCTCTCACAGGATGAAGTAGATGCCCTGATGCAGGGCATGGAAGAAGGGGAGATTGATACCCGGCCCAAAGAGGCACCGGAGGATGTCCGCCCCTATGACCTGACAAGCCAGGAACGGGTGATCAGGGGAAGGATGCCGGGTCTTGAAAACATTAATGACAGGTTTTCAAGGCTCCTGAGGGTATCACTCTCGAACTTCATAGGGAAATTCATCGACATTACTCCACAGGGTGTGATACTGTTGAAGTTCGGTGAGTTCATGCGCAACATCCCCCTTCCCTCGAGCATAAACATGTTCAGGATGAAACCCCTCAAGGGGTATGCCCTCCTCGTGCTTGAGGCCCCGCTGGTATTCTCCTTTGTGGAATACTTCTTCGGCGGAAACGGTTCCGGCTCAATCAAGACAGAGGGGAGGAACTTCACCCCTGTTGAGCAGAGGCTCATAAACAAGATCCTTGATATAGCTCTTAAGGATCTACAGACAGCATGGTCTTCAATCATGGAGCTCACCACAGAGTTTACCGGTTCTGAGACCAACCCCCAGTTCGTGAACATCCTCTCCCCCATGGATGTAATCATAAAGGTCGAGTTGCATATAGATATTGAAGACTTTACCGGTAATATGCACCTTGGGATCCCCTACTCCATGATTGAACCTGTAAAGGAGAAACTCCACACCGGCATAACCGGAGACAGCACAAGCAGTGACAACCGATGGACCGATCAGATCCTCACTCTCCTTCTGGGTTCCTATGCAAACCTGACCGTTGAGATAGACAGGATTGAACTGACCATCGAAGAGATAATGAGACTCAGAGCAGGAGATGTGATAACCCTCGGGAAGGCAGCAGGAGATGAGCTGGTCATGAAGGTAGACGGCATCCCGAAGTTCCTCTGCGTCGCCGGAAACCACAGGGGAAGCCAGGCTGTAAAGATCACCAGGCCCTTCCCCTCAATCAAGAAAATCCATGCAGAAAGGAGCAGGTAAATGGCTGAAACCATGGAAAAGACAGATGAACAGAAGGAACCCGACAACGGGGCTCCCTTTGATGAACTCCAGTCAGTCGGGCAAGACGACTCCCAGAAGAGGGATATAGACTTCCTCCTTGACATCCCTCTTGAAGTCACTGTTGAACTCGGCAGGACAAAGATGCTGATTCAGGAACTTCTCCAGCTTGGACAGGGTTCGGTTGTAGAACTGGACAAACTGGCTGGAGAGCCCATGGAGATACTTGTGAACAACAAACTCATCGCACGGGGTGAGGTAGTCGTTGTCAACGAGAAGTTCGGAGTCAGGCTGACTGATATCATCAGCCCTGTGGAAAGGATCAAGCAGTTGAGATGATCGGAGAGGTGTTAAGGATAGGATTTGCGCTGATAGGCGTTCTGATACTGATTCTGGTGGTTGCCAGATTCGCCCAGGCGAGGACAACCACGATGCCGGGTCTGCTGAACACCCTGGGGTATCTCAGCCTCGGACCGAGAAAGGGGATAGCCATCATCAAGGCAGGCAAGGAGATCATACTGGTTGGGGTCACACCTACAGATCTGAAACTGCTCAAGACCATTCCCGAAGAGGCCTTTGATCAGACGGAGCTCAAACGTATCAGGGACAACATTGATCACATAAGGGGACTCAAAAGGGCACTCCTTAAGGGGGGCAACCAGTGAGAGACTCATCCTTCAGACATGGCATGATACTCCAGAGAGTCAACCCCCGCGTTCTGAAAACGGTTGTTCCTTTGAGCGTTGTAATCGTTCTGCTTCCCCTCAGGGCATGGGGATTCGACCTCAAGGAGATAGACAGCCCGCTCATTGACCTCTTCGTAATACTCACACTGCTGACATTCATCCCGGCCATCCTGGTCATGTTCACCGCCTTTACCAGGATTGTGGTAGTGCTGGGCTTCATGAGGCAGGCCATCGGCGGACAACAGATCCCCCCGAACCCTGTCATCATCGGACTCTCGCTCTTCCTCACCCTCTTTGTCATGTCTCCGGTCATAGACAGGGTCCAGAACGAAGCAATAACACCCTATCTCAACAAAAAGATCACTCTCGGCGAGGCGTTGAAAAAAGCCGAGCCCTCAGTGAAGGACTTTATGCTCCACCAGACGAGGGAAAAGGACCTGAAACTGTTTCTTTCAATTACCAAAACCGGCAAGATAAGATCCCCTGAGGAGATCCCCCTCCGCGTGGTGGTCCCTGCCTTTGCAATCAGCGAACTCAGGACCGCCTTTGAGATAGGATTCATGATATACCTGCCCTTTCTGATAATAGACATGGTGGTCTCGAGCGTTCTCCTCTCGCTTGGAATGATGATGCTTCCGCCGGTGATCATCTCCCTTCCCTTCAAACTCCTGCTCTTCGTCCTGGTAGACGGATGGAATCTGACAATCGGCTCACTCGTAAGGAGTTTCGGATGACAGTGGAATTCATAAAAGACCTGGCAGCAGAGGTGTTCAAGACGGTCATGCTTGCATCGGGCCCGGTGCTCCTTGTCAGTCTCCTCGTGGGACTCCTGATAAGTTTCTTCCAGGCCATAACGCAGATCCAGGAGTTCACACTCACCTTCGTCCCCAAGGTGATTGCTGTTTTTGTCTGCCTCCTGTTCTTCATACCCTGGATCGCAAGCATTCTGATTGACTTTACCACGAAGCTGATAACCAACATCCCCATATACATAAGGTGAGGGTGAAAAGATGAAACCTGACTACATAGGCACAGAGATGGTCTTCAACTTCCTGATCGTACTGTTAAGGCTGAGCATGATCATGGCGCTCCTTCCGGTCTTCGGGAGCAAGAGCTTCCCTGCCCTCTTCAAGATAGGACTTATAGTATCGGTATCAGCGGCTCTCACCCCGATAGTAAGGGTGAGTTACACACCTGGAGGGATAGCAATGGCCTTCATGAGAGAGATGGTCCTGTCCTTTGTTCTCGCCCTGACTGTCAGATTCATCTTTTATGCAATTGATACGGCAGGCCAGGTGATAAGCACAGCCACCGGCCTGGCCATGGCCAATGTCTTCAACCCGGAACTCGGCCAGACAACGGAGATCGCCAGAATCTACGGGATTATCGCCGTCCTTGTCTTCCTCGCTGTTGACGCCCATCACTACTTCATATACGCCTTCATAAAGAGCTTCGAGCATATCCCCTTTGGTGAAGCCGATATGAAGGGGATGGTCAGGGCGGCAATCCTCCTCAGTGGAAGAATCTTCACGATCGCCCTCCAGATAGCCGCTCCCTTCATAACAGTAGTCATGGTCGTAAACGTCCTTCTGGGCATGATCTCCAAACTTATCCCTCAGTTCAACATATTCTTCGTAGGTTATCCCGTCTATCTCACTATGGGATTTCTGCTTCTGATGCTTCTGATACCTGTACTCATCTTTCTGATTACCGGGTACTTCACCGGCATTCAGAAAGACCTTGACGGGATCATTCTTGCAGGAACGACAGGATAACCAGGAAGGAATGAAACAGGATGGCTGAAGAACAGGAAAAAACAGAACAAGCTACACCCCGGAGAAGACAGAAGGCCCGGGAGGAAGGCAATGTTGCCCGGAGCAGGGAACTGAGCTCCATGTTCGCCATGGGCGGATTCCTGATCCTCATAACCCTCATGGGTGGGACAACCATGAGGACCCTTCTTCAGATCACAAGGGATGGCTTCATCATCTCCCCTGGAGAGACACCGGTTGACAGCCTCCTCCGCTTTATGACCGGAGGCATGAAGGTCCTGCTCCCGATCTTTGCACTCTCGCTGACACTCGGCATATTCGGGAATGCGATCCAGGGGGGGATCGTCTTCAAACCGCTCAAGCTGGATCTGGAACGATTCAACCCTGTAGAGGGGCTGAAGAAGATATTCTCAAGACATGCCATTGTTGAGTTTCTGAAAGGTCTTCTGAAGTTTTCTGCCGGAGCCCTTCTTCTTTATTACATTATCAGGAAGATCTTGCCCAGCCTCCCCCAACTCATGTTAATGGAACCCCGGACGGGTAGCCTGGAGATGATGGCTTTCATCATCTATACCCTCAAGCTGGGGTTCCTCACCTTTTTTCTCATCTCCATCCTCGACTACATCAATGAGAAGTGGAAGCTGGAACGGTCACTGAGGATGACCAAGGAGGATATAAAGGAAGAGTTCAAGGAGACAGAGGGTGACCCCCAGATCAAGAGCAGGGTGAGGAGCATCCAGAGAGAGATGGCCCAGCGGAGGATGATACAGGAAGTGCCCAAGGCCACAGTGGTTATAACGAACCCGACCCACTATGCCGTGGCACTAAAGTACCGCAAGGGTGAGGAAGATGCACCCCGGGTGGTAGCAAAGGGTGTTGATTTCATGGCTGTAAGGATAAGAGAGGCTGCAAGAAAGGCTGGAGTCCCCATAGTGGAGGACAGGGCCCTCGCCCGCGCCCTCTATCCCCTTGAGCCGGGCATGCAGATCCCGGAGCACCTCTACAGGGCGGTGGCAAAGATACTCGCGTACATCTACAGGCTACAGGGGGTGGCTGTATGAACATGCTCAGACTTCTTAAGCACCGGAGTGACCTTGTACTCGCCGTATCAATGGTGGTGGTCCTGGGAGTCATGATTCTTCCGGTGCCGGCCTTTGCCCTTGACCTCCTACTTTCCATTTCCATCTCCATCTCGATTGTGATACTCCTTACGGCGATCTATATTAAAAAGCCCCTCGACTTTTCTGTCTTCCCCTCCCTCCTCCTGATGGTCACACTCTACCGGCTCGCCCTGAACATCGCCACTACAAGGATAATCCTCCTCAGAGGTCATGAAGGTGCTGATGCTGCGGGGAGGGTGATCATGTCCTTCGGCAATTTCGTGGTGGGTGGCAATTACGCCGTGGGTTTCATCGTATTCCTGATCCTCGTAATCATCAATTTTGTGGTCATCACCAAGGGGGCAGGGAGGATAGCAGAGGTAGCCGCCCGGTTCACCCTCGACGGGATGCCGGGAAAGCAGATGTCCATTGATGCAGACCTCAATTCAGGGCTCATTGATGAGCAGGAAGCAAAACGGAGGCGGGAACTCATTTCCCAGGAAGCGGATTTCTATGGTGCCATGGACGGCTCAAGCAAATTTGTAAGGGGGGATGCGATTGCAGGGTTGATCATCACGGGAATAAATATCATCGGAGGGCTTCTGATCGGGATGCTCCAGAACCACATGCCCATAGGTGAAGCTGCCAGGACCTACACTATTCTCACCATAGGTGACGGCCTCGTCTCACAGATCCCGGCACTTCTGGTATCCACCTCAGCCGGCATAGTAGTCAGCCGGGCAGGAAGGGACACAGATCTGGGTGAGGAGGTAAAAAACCAGATCTTCGTAAATCCCAAGGCCCTCTCGACCGCTTCAGGCATACTCTTCATTCTCGCCCTTGTCCCCGGCCTCCCCCACATCCCCTTCCTCCTCATCTCCCTTACTGCTGGCTCCATCGCCTATCTGATGGTTAGAAGACCTGCAGAGAAGAAGGAAGAGGCTCCGGCTCAGGAGACGTCCCAGGAACCGTCGATAGAATCCTTTCTTGAGCTGGACCCCCTTACCCTTGAGATAGGCTACGGGCTGATAGCCCTCGTGGATGAGCCGGGGAGCAATATCCTGAAGAAGATAAAAGCAATGAGACGACAGATAGCCCAGGAGATGGGGTTTGTGGTACCTCCAATCCATATAAAGG
>WFTX01000139.1 GCA_015485235.1 Nitrospirota bacterium
TGATTACATTCATGTTGTTTGCAGGATTCACTGCCGTGTATTATCTGATGAGAAGAAGGGAAGTTGCTGATGGTTGATGGTTGCTGTGTTATAGGCTAAAGATAACAGAGGGCGGGGCACTGCCCCGCCCTTTTTTATTGCTTCTGACATTTTGATAAAAGGTATAAATAAGGTATAATATTTATATGGAATTTGAGTTTGATCCCGAAAAGAGCGTTTTAAACAAGGAAAAGCACGGGATTGATTTTTTAGAGGCACAGGCGTTGTGGGATGATCCGGACATTATTGAGATTCCTGCAAAAACGACGGATGAAGAGAGATATCTGGTTATCGGAAAGATTTCAGGAAAATACTGGTCAGCGGTTATAACTTACAGAGGCGTGAAGATAAGAATTATATCCGTGAGAAGGTCACGGAAAGAGGAGGTTGAGATATATGAAGGCACGTGAATTTGAGAGGAAATTCGATGAAGGGAAGGAGGATATAACAAAATATCTTGATGTAGCAAATGCAAGGAGATCAGGGCAGGAGCAGAAGAGGGTAAATGTGGATTTCCCTGTATGGATGATTCGTTTGCTGGACAAAGAGGCAAGGCGTCTGGGCGTGCCACGTCAATCAATTATAAAGGTCTGGGTGGCTGAACGACTTGAAAAGACATCTTAAGATAGATAGGTGTAGGTCCTGAAATTTTTGTTAACAGGCAGAGGGTTTTTTGAAAATATGGCCTTCCTGTTTTACAGATCAGCAATCCTTTTGTTATCCTAAATTCCTTGAATATGCATAGCGAGCGAATATAATGAAATAAAACTTCCTTACATATCGAAGATACCCTGCGGTCTTGCCGCAGGGTTCTTCATTATTCCACGCCTGCCAGAACAATATTGCCGTCTTATAAGAGAGGTGATGTGATGAGGTTCCTCTATTACGACAGGGTAACGGGGATAGAGAAGGGAAAGGCCATTGTGGGTGTCAAGGCATTCCCCCTTTCGGAGGAGTTCTTCCGGGGGCATTTCAGCAGGAAGGCCCTTGTGCCGGGGGTGATCTTCATTGAGGCCATGGCCCAGCTTCTCGGCTGGCTGATCATATATTCCCACGATTTCAGGCTCTCGGCTATAATGTCCCTTATTCAGGACGTGGAACTCCCGCCTGCACTGGAGCCCGGCTTTACGGCGGAGATCAGGGGTGAGATCATCACGACCACAAAGAGGGACTCCCTCGGGAAGGCAGAGGTTTACATAGAAGGTGAGAAGATCGCCTCGATGGAGAGGATCATATACAGCCACTTCCACCGGATAGAGCCGGAGGAGCTGAAGAGGCGGTTCGAATATTACAGCGGGATGAGGGCTTAGAAGCAAAGACAGGTTTAAGGTTTGAGTCGGGAAAGGTAAAAGCCAGAACGTTGAGCGTTAACCACAGAGAACACAGAGGGCAGGGAGAAAAGACAGGTAATGACCAATGACTGATGACAGCCGTTAGGCTGAGGTCAAGGTTGAGGTTCAGTAAACTAATAACCACTATACCAGTAACCAGTACACCAATAACCAGTACACCAACAACCAAACTCTTATGAGCGAAAGACGTGTTGTGATAACCGGCCTTGGCCTGGTTACCCCCCTGGGGATAAAGGTGAATCAGGTCTGGGAGAGGATGCTCCGGGGAGAGTCCGGAGTCAGGGAGGTCTCCGGTGAGGGGACCGGGGCCTCGGAGGTCCGGGCTGTGGGGGATGTGAGGGAGGAAGACCTTGAGATCATCCGCTCGAGGGTCGGGAAGGTATATGGAGAGCAGGCGGAAAAGAGGACCCTCTTCGGCCTCTGGGCCTCGGAAGAGGCCCTTTCAGACGCAGGGCTCAATGGAGGCCTTGAGACCGTGAAAGGCGGTGTCCTCTTCTCTGCCGGTCTCGGTTTAAACAGGCTTGAGGATATAGCCAGGTACACAGACAGTGAAGGGGAGTTCGAGTATCGCCGGTTATGGGAGGACCTCGAAGGTATCCAGCCGGATTCCATTATCAGGAACAACTCCAACCTCCCGGCTGCATTGATCGCCAGGAGGTACGGCCTCAGCGGGATTAATGCAACAGTCACCACGGCATGCGCCTCGGCAACCCAGGCGATCGGGACTGCCCTGAGGGTGATAAAGAGGGGAGAGGCCGATCTGATGGTTGCCGGCGGGGCCGATTCGATGATAAACCCGGTGGGTCTTGTCTTTTTTGTCCTCCTCAGTGCTGCATCAACATCAACTGATCCGCCGGAGACGGTCTGCAGGCCCTTTGACCGGAGACGGTCCGGCCTTGTGATGGGAGAAGGCGCCGGGGTGGTGGTCCTTGAGGAGGAGGGCCATGCAAGGCAAAGGGGGGCGAGGATTTATGGAGAGGTTGCTGGATATGGTTCCTCCATGGATGCATACCAGGTGACGGCGCCCCATCCGAAGGGAGAGGGTGCGGAACTCTCGATGAGGAGGGCCCTGGAGGATGCCTGTCTCCAGCCTGAAGAGATTGACTACATTAATGCCCACGGCACCGGGACGAAGCTGAATGATCTGGCAGAGACGCTGGCCATCAAGAGGGTCTTTGGTGAGCATGCCCGGAGGCTTGCGGTGAGTTCAAGCAAGTCCATGACAGGCCATCTCCTTGCTGCATCAGGCGGGCCTGAGTTTGTTTTTACCACTTTGAGTGTTTATAATAACCGGGTGCATCCGACCATAAATCTCACCAGGGTTGATCCGAAGTGTGATCTTGATTATGTTCCTGAAGGATCAAGGGAGATGGA
>WFTX01000140.1 GCA_015485235.1 Nitrospirota bacterium
ATATCTATGTTGGCACAATTATATCTCAACTAAAAATTCTGTGTCAATCTGCCTGATTCAAGGAGAATCTGCCTGTTTTATAAGAATAAAACATTTTGTGTGGTGGGGAAGGGATTTCCTTTAGTATAATCCTCTTTGAGTGGGTCAGAATCAATTTGTGGAAATAAAACCCTGTCTGAGGGGTGAGGACCTGAGGAGTTAAGACTCTAAGAAAGCCCTGTTGCCTCAAAAATCTTAATGAAATCTCTTGACAAAAGAGTCCTTCTGTACTATAATGTTGTCATTACATGTTATGACAAAAAGGGGCCATGTGAGATGCCGGCTAAAGATGAGGTGAACTTGATAATAGATAAGAAGTCCCCGGTAGCTGCTTACAAGCAGTTAAAGGATATAATTTATCGAAAGATAAAGGACGGTGAATTCAAGCCCCACCAGATGATGCCTTCAGAAGCTGAGCTCTGCAAACAATACAACATAAGCAGGACTACCGTCAGACTGGCTCTTCGCAAGTTGATAGACGATGGGCTGCTTTATACGATCAAGGGCAAGGGGACTTTTGTAGCAGAGCCCAAGATAGACCAGATAATGATCAAGATTCCCGACTTTTATGAGGACATGGCTGAAAGGGGGCTCAAGCCGGATGTGAAGGTCATTGATATTAAAATCATCGAAGCATCGCAGTTGATCTCTGAGAAACTGATGATACCCCTCAATGAAAGGGTGTTCAGGATAAAACGCATCTTTCTTGCCGACAATAAGCCGTATATCCTTGAGAAGAAATTTATAGTCTGCAGGGACTGCAGGATACTGAGTACATGTAGTGGTGATTGGGATTACAGTTTTGAAAACAATGAAGTCTTTGATGTCCTGGCAGGCAAGTGCCACATTTGCAGAGAGTATGCTGATGTGTCGATTGAAGCAACCACCATAAGACTCCATGAATCCAGACATCTTAGAGTGCCTGTGGGGAGTGTGGCCTTTTATGTCGACATGGTTGCTTACAAGAAGGACGACACCCCCTGTGGATGGATAGCATCTGTTATGCGGGGCGATCTATACAGGTTCAGGACAAGGGTGTTTAATTTCCCGCTGACTAAATAGAGGCAGACTGCTCAACGAATATTTTTTTTGAGATTTTAGCATATTATAACATGTTATGATGTTATGACATGTTATAACAAATTTTATATGAAAGGAGGTTGAACTGATGAAGCTGCCAAAGGAAATCGTTGATGTACTTAAGATCAAGGAGCCCGATGACCTGATAGTATATCTTACCACAAGCAGCGTTGACGGAAAATGCAATATCATGCCCTCTCTTTTCACCGATGTCTATGACGACGAGTTTATACTGATCCCAGACCTTTTTGCTGTGAAAACTAAAATCAATCTCAATGAAAACAGGGTTGGAGTTGTAACCATTGCCTATCCCTCTGAAGGAAAGAAGTGGGCACTCAGAGGTCCCTGCGGTCACATTGAATGGGGGGTGCCTGATAATTACAGTTTTCAGGGAATAAGGGCAGGAGATGTTCTCAAAAAATGGGGAGACTGGGAGGAAAAGGAGCCCTTTGCATCACTGCCTGAGGATATCAGGCCAGCGGTTGTGGCGCAGAGAGGGGTTATCGTCCTGAAGGTTGCAGAGTGTTACACCTATGAACCAGAAGTGTCAGGTAAGAAATAAGCTAATGCCGGGATCTAAATTGAATATAAGGGAGGTGTAGAAAAATGAAGCTTACCGATGAGATGAAGGAAGCCCTGTCGATAATTGGTGGTGGAGGAGCGGTGGTTCATCTCACAACATGTAGTGCTGATGGAAAGCCGAATACTGTTGCTGAAAGGTTTGTCGGGGTCTTCAAGGATGAGTATATTGTAATTGCTGACATGTTTGCACAAAAGACACGGGTCAATCTTTTTGAGAATCCAATTGGGGTGATAACTATAGCCCATCCTGTAAAGGGCCGCACCTGGGCATTCCGGGGTCCTACCACCATACTCCAGGAAGGGCTGCCACCTGATTATGAGTTCCATGGTGCTGTCGCAAAGGAAGTCCTGGATGAATGGGGTAACTGGGCGGAAAAGGAGCCCCCTTCAGAGGTACCGCCGGACATAAAGCCCCCACGTCTTGTGCAAAGGGGTGTGATAATCATGAAGGTGGAAGAGTGTTACAGCTACAAGCCTGAGGAAGCAGGCAAAAAGATTCTTTAAATCTTAAAGCATGGAGGTAAGGAGGAGAACATGGCAAAACTAACACCAAGAATGAGGAACTGGCTTGCAGGTCTCGGAGCCCACATTGGTACGGCCACAAAAAAGGGATTCCCCACAGTAATAGTTGTGGAAACAGCAAAGGTTGAAGGGGACAATATTGTGAAGTTCCAGCTCTCGGATGCACAGGTAGAGCAGATCAAGCAGAATATCGAAGAAAACCCGCGGGTTGCAATAGGCCCCGGAGGTCTTGGAAGTATACGTGCAGCGTACCAGTTCAAGGGGCCTGCAAGACTGGAAGGCAATACCCTGGTAGTTGAGGTAACCGAAATCTACTGCACAAAACCAGGCCCAGAAGCGGCATTGAGGATGGATGTGCTGCCATATGAAAGTGTCATCAAGTTTGAGACTACACGCTGGAGGGATACGGGTCCTCCAAAATAGAAAGGGAACCTGTAGATCCTCGGTATTTAGCGAACTTCTTTGAAAGGGAGGTAGCAAAATGGAGGCATACAAAAAGAAGGTGATAGCAGGGACCATAAACCCGAGGTGGCCCAAGAAAAAGGTTGTCAAGTGGCTAGAGTTGGGTGCAATCCCTGCTATTGTTGGTATGTGGTTTCCTGACTGGGCAGGACAGTATATTCACATGATGGCTGGCGAGCCGTACATCTTTCCTCCTTCACTTGCCTTTCCTCCAGTGATAACCTATATAGGCGCGGTGATTCTTTTAAAGGCATGCCTTGAAGGGATCAAGGATATGGGATGGCATTACAAAGGTGCCAAAATCTCGGGTACCCTTGCAATTATAAGTGCAGGACTGAGCATCGTTTCCCATTTCTTCATCCAGCAGGGTTCCACGGTTGCCTTTGCCCTGACGATTCTCTTTATAGGGCTGGCAGCATTTTTTGCTACCGGCTTTTTCTGGTTCACCATCGCGAAGGTGGCAGAGATCAGTATCGAGACACGAACTGAGGTTACCAAATATGTTGTGCTTGGGTTGAATATAATTGCTATCATAGTAGGGGCGGTAACGGTTGTCTCAATTCTTGCTGGTTCTTCCAGTTGGCCGACGCTACTCAGACTTACAGTTGTAATCTTTACCGTGGCCTTCCTGTTCTGTCGTTATGGAGTGTACTGTTATAAAACACAGAAATCCATTGGAGCAGATTTTGTAGTGCCTCCGGAAGAGCAATTCTGGATATAGTGGTGTGGGAGCTTACCATATAGAATAGCAGGATTGGGGCGGTGACGAGGCAGAATGTCATGGATATACTGCTGATAATAGGATTTTAACTCCTCAAGAAAGGAAGTGTAAGCAATGGAAAGAGAAATTATTGCAACCTTCAGGGCTGCAACTGCCAAGCCGGATTACCTCACCACAGAAAAGTTTGATGCCATGCTTGGAGGGTGGGGTGTATTCAACCTTGGTGTATGGGCTGCAGCAAATGTTATAGCCAAGGAGATCAAGAAGGGCAAGAAATTGAAGCTGGAAGTGACAAATGAGCCCTACACTGATGTGGATGAGATTGCCCGTAAGGCGATCAAGGTGCTGATGCAATGCGGTGCTGACCCTGCAAATGCGGCCCTTGCCACAGCCACCCTGCTTTACTGGGCAGGTGTTAATGTTCAATGCGGTATTCCCTGTCCAAACAGAAAGCTTGGGGCAGTGGCAAGGATGGCGGCTGGTATTCCTTCGGGCCGTGTCTCTTCTATTCCGACAGAGAAACTGAACAATAAGATCTCAGGTTTCGCCGCCACCCTTGCTATCTATCAGGCTCTGGAAAAGGAGCATCTTGCCCCCTTTGATTCCAAACTCCTGCCCCTCGGAATTGGCGGCAGTCCTTTTGTCGGTCATACAGCTATTGGTGAGGATCACCTCTTCCCGAAGCTCGGACAGCGACTGGCCAGAATCGGTACCAGGGCCATGATGAAGGCCTATGAATCTGCCGGTATGCGTACATGCCGCTGGATGTCAGCACTTCTGGGTACTGCAGCAGCCCTGGAAATCATTCATCCCGATGCATATGTTGGTGAGGAATATGGTCAGTTTCTTGTAACAAGAACTCCTGAAGTTGTAGCAATGGCAGCAGTCGAGGAGGCAGGCATTCCTGAAGTGATACATATCCGAGGAACTGATGAGGAGCTCAGAACATCACGCGTAATGGGTGATCTTGCAATAATCCTGAAGGATTCAGGCACACCCACTGTTGTGGGCATGATCATGTTCAATGAGATATGCTCCATAATCAAAGAGGGTGCCGCCCTTGGCGTTGGACGGGCCGGAGGCCCCCTGCTGCTGCCGTTGAATCACTGGGTTACAGCACCCTCTCTTGCACTGTATCTGTTTGGCAAGGGTGCAACTCAGGAGGAGATAATTTCCATAATCCAGAAAACGATGGGAGGATATTTCCAGGAAGAAGACGTTACGGTGGCCACAAATATACTTGCCAGGCGGGCTGAATTCATAGAGAGGGGTCCGCTCACTGATGCGATAATCAGGGCTACAGAACCTGGTATGACCAACGCGATCACAAAAAGAGCCGTTTATGCCTATGAGCAGATGAAATCCGGGAAGTCCCTGACAGAATTGCTTGAAGATGTTCAGAAAAAACATATTGAGGCGATAGCCAGCTCGGTTGCAAAGACCATGAGCAAGGTATTGAACAAGAAGATCGAATACATCAAGTTCAGGAATGTGAGGCCTGGTGCAGGAAGGCGGACCCATAAATTTGCCCAGCGGCATTTTGCATTTGATGCCTATGTGGATGTAGAGGTGAAGGTGGACGGGAAGGTATATGAATGGGAAAACCTGCTGGCCAAGGTAGCTCCAGAGGCACTTATGAAGGGTGACAAGGAGACAATGGATGCACTCTCTGCCGTTGGTATGGCCGTCACGGAGCTTCTGAATGCAGGGGCATGCTCCATGGATGTGGTTGTCTGTGCATGTATGGCTGCTGCCATGGGAATGGATCCCAAGGAGTCAGCAGAGAAAGCTGCAGAAGTGGCGAATGTAATTATTTCCATGCCGTCTCTGGGACTTAAAAAGGCTGCGCAGCTGGCCTCTGACATAATGAAGGGGCTCGACTTCTGAAAGTGAAACCACCGGTTGTACAAGCATGATATCAAGGGAGGATTATTTTGAAAGGGTAATGGTTCTTGGCCAGTACTGTTATCTTGAACGGGCCAAGGAGGTAGTATACCTGGTAATGTCCTGCTTGAAGGAAGTGATTCCTGAAAAAGCCGTTCAGGATCTGGAAAAAGCACTTCCGGAACCTGTCAGGGGCCTGTTGAAAGAAGCTCTCTTGAATGACAACCATGGTGAAGATGAGATCGACTGTATAACACTGGTAAAGCAACGTGGCAATTTCCCTTACAGGGCAGCGGCTGAAAGGACCTTCGAGGTGGTTTTCGCATCCATAAGAGAGATTACTGACGAGCAGAGCAGAGAGAGGATCAAAGCATTGCTTCCTCCCTCTGTCCAGACAATTTTTGACAGAGCAAAGTCATGTGCTATTGATGGCTCTGCAGAGGACTTTCTTTGAAGGTGACGGGGTTGCTAAGTTTTAGCAACAAATACTGAATAGAAGGAGTATTAGGTTCCATGGAAAAGGATGCACGGATTATCCTTGCACAGGTGGATCACGTCTCAGGAGAGGTCATCGGGTTTGCGATAGAGAAACTCATGCAGATAGGGGCCCATAATATTCAGCTTATCCCTACCATTACCAAAAAGAACAGGCCTGGAAACATAATGATAATCGACACTGATGAAAGACATGAGGCAGGCATTGCTGATTTCCTGAGCAGGGAACTCAAAGTCTCCGGTTACCACAGAATCCATACCAGACATGTCTTCTTCAAGGTGACATTTGTTGAGAAGCACCTCCGCCTGAACATTAACGGAAAGGGTAAAACGTTAAAGTGCAGATTCAAGGTCATAGGAGACCCCTCTGATCCGATTTCCGTAGACATTGAACATGATTTTGTTGTTGAGGTTCAGAGTGTGATCGAGAATAATTCAGACGCCTATATCTCACTGAATGAACTCAGAAACATCATAGAGGCATCCTTCAGTGATTCGTCTGACGAGATAGAAGTGGAAATATAATTCCGGGATAGGTACAGACTTGTTGGAAATAGAGGAACTGACATATACAGAACAGAAGTTCTCTCATCTTAAGGAGATGCTCTCCAGTATGGGCAGTGTCTGTGTAGCATTCTCCGGAGGGGTAGACAGCACTTTCCTTTTGAAAGTAGCCAGAGATCTCCTTGGAGATAAAGTCTTAGCCGTGACAGCCACCTCTCCCACCTACCCTGAGAGTGAGCTTCAAGAGGCAATCTCACTTGCCAAGTCCATGGACGCAAGACATATTGTAATCTCTTCCAATGAACTCGAGATACCGGGGTTTTCTGAAAACAATACAAATCGATGCTATCACTGCAAGAACGAGCTCTTCCGGAAATTAAAGACAATATCGGGAGGATATGGAATAAGTAATGTTGTGGATGGTTCCAACCATGATGACACAAGGGATTTCAGACCTGGCAGAAGGGCGGCAGAGGAACTGGGGGTGAGGAGTCCATTGGCAGAGGCAGGACTTACCAAGAAGGAGATTCGATATCTCTCAAGACGGTTGGGGTTGAGGACATGGAATAAGCCTTCCTTTGCATGCCTCTCATCACGGTTTCCCTACGGGGAGAGAATTACAGAGGCAAAACTGAGAAAAGTGGACGAGGCGGAGAAATTCCTGAGAGGGCTTGGGTTCACGCAGTTCAGGGTTCGGCACCATAATGGAATTGCAAGGCTGGAGTTTCTGCCTGAAGAGATGTCCTTCTTCAATGATTCAGACATGAGATTGAGAATCGCCACTGAGCTTAAAAGCATTGGATTCGACTATGTTACCGTTGATCTGCTCGGTTACAGGACAGGATCCATGAATGAGGTGCTAAAGACAGATGAGGCATGAATATCTCAGAGAGTTGATGGTTAAGGTAAAGAAAGGGCAGATCGGGGTTGATGAGGCTGTTGACAGATTGAAGACCCTGCCCTATGAGGATATAGGATTTGCAAAAGTTGATAACCATCGGAGCATCAGGCAGGGTGCACCTGAAATCATTTTTGGTCAGGGTAAAACTCCCGAGCAGATTGTCTCTATAATCAGGGTTCTGACAAAAGGTGGAAATGATGCTATTGTGACAAGAACAACAAGGGAGGTGTTCCGAAAGGTTAAGGCAGTATATAAGAAGGCCCTTTACAATGAACAGGCCAGGATGATAGTCGTAAAAAAGACTGCCCGACAGGCAAGGAAGAACAAGGGGCTTGTCCTTATAATTTCGGCTGGCACATCAGACATACCTGTGGCAGAGGAGGCAGCAGTTACAGCAGAGACTATGGGTAATAAAGTGGAGCGTCTCTATGATGTTGGTATTGCAGGTATACACAGACTGCTTGACAACATAGATATCATAAAGGCTGCGACTGTCCTGGTAGTTGTTGCTGGTATGGAGGGAGCCCTCCCCAGCATTGTGGGTGGCCTTGTGGACAAGCCTGTAATCGCAGTCCCCACCAGTGTCGGCTATGGAGCGAGTTTCGGTGGTATAGCCGCCCTGTTAGGCATGCTCAATTCATGTGCTTCAGGTGTTTCAGTGGTTAACATAGACAACGGTTTCGGGGCAGGATATATGGCAAATTTGATAAACAGTTTACAAGGATAAATGATAGAAATATTTTGAAAGCCATACAGTATCAAGAGGCAAACTTTCTTAGATAAGGGGAGGAAATATGCATGATTGTAGGATGAGTGGTAACAAGGCTGCAGAGCAGATTATCCAGTGGGGAAGGTCATACTGGATGGAGACATGCTTTGACCGTGCACAGGCACTCAAGCCCTGCCCGTCAGGTGCAACCGGTGCATGCTGCAGGATATGTCATATGGGACCTTGCAGGTTTGTCCATGGGAGTGAAGACCGGGTGGAAAAGGGAATATGTGGTTCAAAACTGACCACGGTTGTGGCTAGGAACTTCCTGCGCATGGCTGCTGCAGGCACGGCCGCACATTCAGACCATGCCAGGGAACTGGCTCTTTTGCTGCTCAAGGTTGCAAGAGGTGAAACCAAAGAGTTCGATATAAAGGATGCTAAAAAGCTCTCCAGAGTGGCAGGTATACTCGGGATTGAGACAGATGGAAGGGATAAATACGAACTTGCTGAGGAGGTGGCGAAGAGAATAATAGATGATTTCGGGAGGCAGTGGGGCATCCTGAATTACATAAAAAGAGCACCCCTGAAGACGAGAGAAAGGTGGGAAAAGTGGAATATTATACCTGTTGGAATTGACAGGGAGGTTGCAGAGGCCCTCCATCGTACAAATATTGGTGTTGATCATGACCCTGAATCCTTACTGTTAAGTGCACTCAGGGTTTCAATTGCTGATGGATGGGGAGGCTCCATGATTGCTTCAGATATTTCAGACATACTTTTTGGAACTCCTTCCCCGCATAAATCAGAGGCAGGATTCGGCATATTCAGTGACGAGATGGTAAACCTGCTCGTTATAGGTCATAATCCCGCTCTGTCAGAGAAACTCTTGGAAGTGCTATCAGAGCCTGATATTATCGAATATGTCCACTCTAAGGGTGCACAGGGGATCGTATTGGGGGATATCTTTGGAATGAGACACGGAATTCCATCAGCAGGAGGATTTACCAACCAGGAACTGTGCCTGATTATGGGTATTATTGAGGCAGTAGTTGTGGATGCGCAGTGTGTAATGCCAACCCTTCCCGACCTTGCCTATAATTTTCATACCAAGGTGATAACGACATCCAGCAAGGCACATCTTCCCGGGGCATTGCACATACCTTACGACGCTCATAAGGCAATGGAGACGGCAAGGGAGATTGTTACGCTCGCAATCGATAATTATCCCAACAGGACAGGCATGGGGGAGAAAGTAAAAGAGAAAACTGCTGTTCTTTCCGGCTTTTCACCGGAATGCCTGGAAAATATCAACGGTGACATGGTTAGGTTCTCCTTTGCACAGCTTAACAGGGCCGTAAGAGAAGGAAGAATCAGAGGTATGGTGGGGCTTGTTGGCTGTGATAATCCAAGGGTGGAGGCAACAGGTGTGCATACATGTCTTGCAAAGGAACTAGTTAAGGATGATGTTCTCGTTTTCACTACAGAGTGCGGGGCAGCAGCCTGTTCCCTGTCCGCGCTTCTGAACCCTGATGAGATACTCAAAGAGGCGGGGCCGGGCCTGAGAAGAACTTGTGAGGATTTGTCAATACCTCCGATCTTGCATCTGGGTTCATGCAATGATAATGCAAGGATACTGAACATGCTTTCATCCATTGTTGCTGAAGGTGATCTGTCCGAGGAGATAGGCGGGTTACCAGTTGTCATAATTGCACCGGAGTGGATGGCTGAAAAGGAGATCGCTGCGGGATGCTACTTTGCCGCCTCCGGAATTCCTGTTATCATGGGCGGGCCATCACCTGTAGAGGCCAGTCAGGATGTGGAGAAGATAATGACAGAGGAGTGGTATGAGAAGTTTAAAGGCGCAATACACTTTGAGCCTGATTATGAGAAAATCTATGATCTTGCCATTGAGTATATTGACAGGGCGAGGGAAGCACTCGATCTGGAGGTCTATGAATTTGGCAGGTAATGGGTCAGCCTTTTACTTGAAATGGAAACAGGAGCTTGTTAATGTACAGCTCTGTACATGTTTTTAGAAGAGAGGATGGTAGATGGAGAGTCTGAAAAGTATAGAGGAGTTAAGAACCCTCAGGGCCAACCTGAAAAAGAATACGGATAATTCAAGCAGGAAGACTGTGAAGGTATGTTGTGGTACTGCATGTAGTGCCATGGGTGCCAGGAAGGTTGTCAGTGCCTTTGAGGAGAGGGCGGCGGACTCCAGGAAGGATATAGAGGTCATTAAGACGGGTTGTCAGGGACTCTGCCAGAAAGGACCTGTTCTGATGGTTGAACCCCACGGGTACTTCTATCAGAAGGTAAGCCACACAAGGGTCAGAGAGATCTTAAGTAAAACAATCTCTGCTGATGCTCCCGTAAGGAGACTCCTGTACAGGGAGTCTGTCTCTGATGATCCAATTGAGAAAATGGATGAGATACCCTTTTATGAAAAGCAGGTCAGAATGGTTTTGAGGAACAATGGTCTGATAGACCCCTGCAACATATATCATTATATAGCACGTGACGGATACTCCGCCGTTGAGAAGATTCTTGCAGACATGTCTCCAGAAGAGGTGCTGAATGAGATTAAAGAGTCGGGCCTGAGGGGCCGTGGGGGAGCGGGCTTCCCAACAGGGGAAAAATGGGAGGTGGCAAGAAATGCTCCGGGCAGAATAAAGCTTGTAATAGCCAACGGTGATGAAGGCGATCCCGGGGCATTCATGGACAGGTCACTTATGGAAGGTGATCCACAAAGTATCCTTGAAGGTATGATTATCTGTGCCTACACTGTTGGAGCCAGTTACGGTTTCATATACGTGCGTCATGAATATCCTCTGGCAGTGAAGAATCTCAGGGTAGCCATCCGGCAGGCAGAACAGCTTGGCCTGCTTGGTGACAATATACTCGGTACTGGATTCAGCTTCACAGTCGATATCAGAGAGGGTGCCGGTGCATTTGTCTGCGGTGAGGAGACTGCCCTTATAAGCTCGATTGAAGGAGAAAGGGGTTTTCCGAGGCCGAGACCTCCCTATCCGGCGATAAGCGGGTTATGGGAGATGCCAACAGTGATAAACAATGTGGAAACCCTTTCCCAGATACCTTTGATCATCCTTAAAGGTGCCGAGTATTACAGAAGCATAGGGACTGAAACCAGCCCCGGCACCAAGGTCTTTGCCCTGACAGGCAAGGTTGTCAACACAGGACTGATCGAGGTCCCGATGGGAATTACGCTAAGGGAGATCATCTTTGATATAGGTGGTGGGATAATAGGTGGAAAAAGGTTTAAAGCTGTACAGACAGGAGGTCCTTCAGGTGGCTGTCTTTCAGAAGAACATTTGGATCTTCCCGTTGATTTCGATTCCCTGGCTGAGGTCGGCTCAATGATGGGCTCAGGGGGAATGGTTGTTATGGATGAAGACAACTGCATGCTTGACATAGCAAAGTTCTTTCTATCCTTTACACAGAAGGAGTCCTGTGGAAAGTGTCCTCCCTGCAGGATCGGTACTTATCAGATGTTGCAGATACTTGAGAAAATAACGTCTGGTTATGGTGAGGAAGGTGATATAGATAGACTTGAGGCAATAGGAAACATAGTCAAAAAAGGTTCTCTCTGTGGTCTCGGCCAGACTGCACCCAATCCTGTGCTTTCCACTATCAGACATTTCCGTGAGGAGTATGAGGAGCATATTAATGACAAGATCTGCAAGGCAAATGTCTGTACAGGTATTGGAGTTTACAGGATTGAAGGTTCTGAATGTTTTCTCTGTGGTCTTTGCAAAGAGGTGTGTGCCCATGATGCAGTAAAGGAAACCATAACGGGATTCTATATTGAAACAGACTATTGCACAAAGTGTAAGGCGTGCTATACGATCTGTCCTGTAAAGGCGGTTAAGATAGGGAAAGAAGTACTTCCCTGGGTTATTCCGGAACAATGTGAAGGGTGCTCTGACTGTGTTGATGCCTGTATTGTCCACGGTCTAAAAATGTATAAAACCAGCAAGGAAGGTATTTTCCTGCCATGGCTGGAGGATCCGGATATTTGTGTCAGTTGCGGCAAGTGTGCTGCGGTATGTGCTACCGGAGGCATCATACTCACAATTCATACTGAAGATGCAAAGGAGAGATTCCTGCACAAGAGACCCCTCGGGCTGAAGGTGGATGAGAAAGAGCCGCCGGATACCTGTGAAGAAGAAGCAGCCGAACAGACTGGAACAAATGCGACAGATAATGAGGCAACGACACGGTAGGAGTCCACATTTGTATCAAGGCACTGTAAGGGCGTGTGCCCTTGATAGACTTATAATGAAGTTCTGAGAAAAACTTTTCAAGGAGGTTTGACAATGGCAAAACTGGTCGTTCTGGTACTTTCTGGTCCTGAAAACAGACGGAAGGTCATAACAGGTTTGAAGTTTGCACAGATGGCAAAGGAAAGTGGCAAGTTGGAGGATGTGAGAGTGATTGTTTCAGCCGAGGCCGTGGATATATTCAAGGATGAATTCTTCAAGGATCTGATCAAAGAGGTGAATGCCTCAGTCTCTATGAAGGCATGCAAGATGAATGCAGAAGGTGCAGGCGTAGCTGATTACGTTGAATCTTCTGGCGTTTCTCTTTCTCCTGTTGGGAAAGAACTCCTTGATTTTATCAATGAAGGTTATGAGGTGATCAGTTTCTGATCCTTTTCTCCTGAGAACTCAATATGGAAAATGAAGAACCCTGCGGCTACGATAGGTGCTGTTCACGACACGGGCAGGCGAGACCGCAGGGTATCTTCGAAATGTAAGGAAGTTTTTTTATCGTATTACATCCGCTCGCTGAGCATATTCAATAGAGAAATGGAGGACCGATGGAATCAGAAAAGAGAGAAGTGACAGAACAGATAGATGCTACAGTAACTATCCTGGTTGATAATACAGTAATGGAGCTGATACCTGGCAGTGAGTCTATTGAGCGAATTTCGAGTCCGGAGAGGAGCTTCATAGCTGAGCACGGGTTCTCAGTGCTGATTGAGACAGAAGAGAATAAAATTCTGATAGACACCGGAGCTACCGGGATAGCCCTTGAGCATAATCTTAGCCTTCTGGGACTGGCGCTTGATGACATAGACGTTACATTTCTTTCACATGGCCACAGTGATCATACCGGCGGAATACATAAGGTCAAGGGCAGAATAATAGCACACCCGGACACTTTTCATAAGCGATTCATAGAGACAAGGGATGGTGGTATGGTTGATCTCTCTGCTCCAGAAGGTGACTTTGAAAGTCAGTTCATCGAGATGCACAGGGAGCCCGTAAAACTTGCAAAAGGGGTTTTTACAACAGGCGAGATACAGAGAATTCATGAATGGGAAGAATTGAAGGTATTCAAAATAAGCAGAAACGGCAAGATAGAAAACGACAGAGTCCTGGATGATCAGGGTGTTATCATCAATACAAAGAAAGGCCTTGTCGTTATTGCTGGTTGCAGCCATTCAGGGATTGTCAATACAATTGAACAGGCGATTAGGATTGCCGGTATCAGTGATGTGTATTGTGTGATAGGCGGCTTTCATCTCATCGGACCGGGGGAGGATAAAATCGACAGAACTATAGACGAATTCAAACGATTGAAGGTGAAAAAGGTCGTACCGCTTCACTGTACAGGTTTTGAGGCGATTAAAAGGATGTCGATGTCTTTGTCGCAGGAGTTTGAATATGGCACGGCGGGGTGCAGAATGGAATTTTAGCGGGAATTCCGTTGATGAGGCTGCTCAAAGCCTTGAGTCATGAATGATTCGCAGTTAGGAGCCAATCACTAAACTAACCGGAGGTTTTCATGGATATGGACAGGATTGATCTGGATTCTGAAATAGGCAGGATAGGTGCACATATCGGTGCTCAGGACAGGAGGAGAGGACTTTTGATACCCCTGCTTCACAAGATACAGGAGGACTATGGGTATCTTTCCGGGGAAGCGTTGGAGAGGCTTTCAAAGAAGCTGGAGATGCCTCTTTCAGAGATATATTCTGTGGCAAGCTTTTATCATCAATTTTATTTTACACCCCGGGGCAGAAAGATAGTAAGGGTATGTATGGGCACAGCCTGTCATGTACGTGGAGCCGGGAAGTTGCTTGATAATCTGCAGCAAAGGTTTAATGTAGGGATTGGTGAAACCACTGAGGACATGGCGATGACGCTTGAGACAGTAGGCTGTGTAGGCTGTTGCGGTCTTGCACCTGTTATTACAGTGAATGAAGATATTCTGGGTGAGGCAGGCTCGAAGAACCTGGAACTACTTTTAGAAAGTATAGAAGAGGATCAGGGGTAAAGATGGAAGAAAAACTGACGGTGAAAGTGGAAGATATAAAGGCCGGGGCTGACGAGATGGTCTGTCCCGTACAGCGGGCACTATACTACATCGAGGAGTTTTTAAAAGGTCCCATGTGTGGGAGATGCTTCCCCTGTTCCTTTGGCACCTATGAGGCGAAGCTCAGGCTTCATGGGATAATACAGGGTGAGGGCAAGGGAGATGACGTTGATGCACTCATAAGGATATCAGAGAATATGTCGGTCTCATCGTTTTGCAGGAAGGGCAAGGAAACGGCGAGGTACTTGAAAGAATATTTAGATACCGGCGTTTTTCAGGTGCACATAAAAGGAATCTGTCCGGATGCAGAATGTATGAAATACATCAGATACAAGATAATACCCGATAAGTGCACCAACTGCGGTGTCTGCAAGACTGTGTGTGAGGAGCATGCAGTATCCGGACAGGAGAGGAAGGTCAGGTTCCAGACAGGTTACCCGCCCTTTGAAATAAGAGAGGACAAGTGTAACTGCTGTGGACAGTGCATGCCTGTATGTCCGACAGGTGCCATAGTGGTGACAGAGAAGACGACAGGCAGGGTTATAACAGGGAAGGAGCAGGAAGTATTAGTTTAAGGAGGTGTTGGATGTCGGAGAAAGTAAGCCTGACAATAGACGGCAGTAAGGTAGAGGCTGTGCGAGGCGCGACGGTACTTGATGCTGCCCTTGAGGCTGGCATAGAGATACCCAACTTCTGCTATCTGAAAGGGATGAAGGGGATTGGAGCCTGCAGGCTCTGCCTGGTTGAAATAGAAGGCTTGAAGGCACCCATGACCGCCTGTACAGCCAGGGTGAAGGAAGGCATGGTGGTTCGCACCACCAATGAGCAGATAGAAGAGATCAGGAGATATACAATAGATCTCATCCTCAGTATGCATCCCCTGGACTGCATGACCTGCACTAAGGCAGGGGTATGCAACCTGCAGCGATATGCCTATGAATTTGAGATAAAGGAATCCTCCTTTATAAGAAAGAAATTCGGTTTGCCTGTGGATGAAGGCAACCCGTTCATAAAGAGAGATCCGGACTACTGCATACTCTGTGCAAAGTGTGTAAGGGTCTGCAAGGAGCAGGGGACTTCAGTGCTTGGTTTCCAAGATCGTGGGATAGAATCCAGGGTTACCACAGCTCAGGACAGGCCGCTCCAGGAAGCAGGCTGCACATTCTGTGGTAGCTGTATAGATGCCTGCCCGGTTAATGCGATACTTGAGGCTGACCGGTGGCGCAGGGGGCGTGAATGGGAGTATGAACGTGTCGAATCAACCTGCCTTTTCTGTGGCAATGCCTGCTCCACCGTAGTAAGTGTCCACAAAGGGGAAGTTGCGAAAGTGAATGCCGGTGGAGACCGTGGAAGAAGAGATTATTACATTTGTGCATATGGAAGATACGGTTTTGACTATATAAATGCAGACACAAGGGTGCCAGAACCTTTCAAGCGAGTGGATGGGGAATTAATTCCTGTTGAATGGTCAGAAGCAATAGAGAGCTTATCAATGCTTCTTACGAGTGGTGAAAACCAGGGCATCATTGTATCAGGCAATCTTACAAATGAGGACTATCTTACAATCAGACACTTCGCTGTCGAGACAGGTATAAAAAACATCGACAGCACTGTAAGTGTCTATGGTGATAAAGAGAGCCTCATGGGGAATGAGGCAGACCTTGATCTTGCAGATCTGCTGGTTGTAGTAGGACTTGACCCATCGCAATGGGAAAGGGTGTTCCCGGCACTTGATGCCATGGTAAGAAGCTCACTGTCAAGGGGAGCTAAACTGATTGTTGTAAACTCCCGGATGACAGGCCTCGCTGAAGTAGCAACTGTTAATTTAAACTCGGACGAGGTGGATGCCCTCAGTGGGATGGCAAAAGTCTTGCAGGACAGATCGATCACTGTTCCAAAGGGGCTTGAGATTCCTGACTGTGAAGTTTCAGAAGATACAGAGAGGGCTGCTGAACTCTATCTGGAGGCTGAAATGCCTGTTATAATTACATCTCCTGTGTTTTTTAATGCATCAGCAAATATTTCTCTTATGAAGGGAATGGTGCTCTCTGTGCCTGTTGAGGCAAATGCCCGTGGGGCAATCATGATGGGCATCAGGGGCGAAGGAAAGGGGCTACGGGAACTGCAGTCGGCTGGTGCCGGGATGCTTTACGTTATAGGTAATGTTAATATGAAGCGTCCGGAATGTGTGAACACATTGGTTGTTCAGACATCACATATGAACGCCCTCGCAAGAGAGGCGGATATTGTACTTCCCATGACCACCCCCTTTGAGACGGATGGTACAATCATTGACTTTACAGGGAGACTGAAATCTCTTGCCCGGGCCATTGAACCATTTGCAGATGCAAGAACTCCATCCGACACGGTAAAGGCCATCTCCAGAAGGATGGGGTTGAAGGTGAAAGCTGCAAAGACATCTGATGTGAAAAAATTAATAAATACATTCAATGTGGATATAGAGCCCTCGGATTTCAAAAGAAGGGATGACCTTCAGTTCTGCCCGGAGAAGCTAATCCCTTTACTGAATGAGGCCATGATAAATTGCTCAAGGCTACAGTGGCTTGAAGGGATGGGAAGACCGGTTGCCACCCTTGAAGAATAATAGACCCTCTCCCCCTTTGTTTGAATATGCACAGCGAGCGATCGATACGATTAAAAATGTAATAAGATAAAACTTCCTTACATATCGAAGATACCCTGCGGTCTTGCCGCAGGGTTCTTCATTTGTACTAATTCTTCTTCCGTTAGAGGGGTTTTTATGTCCATGAAACAGCTGTGGATGCCCGGAATGGGATGTTGTTCATGAAAAGGGTCGTTTGGTGTGAGAAGTCGCTTCTGCATATTCAGGACCTTGGTGGTGAATTTGTCAGAGGATATTCCTGTTTCGGTATTCTACAGTGAATTGTGGTATAATATCTCCGGTAATCGAAGGGGCCTTTATGAGTGAAAAGGATATCATAAGGATCAAGACAAAGAAGCACTCCGAGTACTCCACCAAGCTCTCCCAGGACGACAAAACATACTATATCGTGACCGAACTGCTTGACCAGGACCCTCCCGTTGTCAGGAGTACGGTCTACCTTGACGGGGCCCATGTTGAGACCGACAGGATAACCATAGGTTCCGGGAGCAAGGAAGACATAGACAGGATCATAACCGATCACCATAGGAGCACGGTTGAGAAGGTAAGAAAACGGGGACTGACGAGCAAGAAGAGGGTGAAGTATTTCAGGGACATAAAGAGGCTTATAAAGCAGGGCAAGACAAATGAGGCCATGGACCTTACAATGAAGGCCCTTGAGGATTTCCCGGATGACCCATATGGGCTTTCATACCAGGGGCTCCTTCTTGCCGAGACAGGCGAAGATCCTCAAAAGGGGGTTGAACTTTGCAGGGATGCGATTGAGAAGCTTGAGAAATCAGTGCCCTTTGGGTCGGATTTCTTCTATCCCTTCTTCTATCTGAACCTGGGGAGGGCCCATCTCCTGAACGGCCAGAAGAAGGAGGCGATAGAGAGCCTCAGGACGGGGCTCTCCTATGATAATGATAACAGGGAGATAATATCGGAACTCAGGAGGCTCGGGGTGAGGAGAAGACCCTTTTTCCCCTTTCTCCCAAGGAGCAACCCGCTGAATAAATATATGGGGCTTTTCCTCTCAAGGCTCAGACAAAGGAATGCCTCATGAGAACCGATGGACTTAAGAGGCGTGAGTTTTCCTGACCTTACATTATCAGTAGATACGGTCTCCCCGGTGGGAGGGCTTGCCCTTTTCCGGAAGAATTCCGGTCCCCTGGCTGAATTCAGAATCCGGGGAGGGAAAAGACACTCTGCCAGCCTGCTTGAAAACCTCGACTTTCTGATCCGTTCGGCAGGAATCACCCTAAATGAGATTGACTTTATTACCGTGACCAGGGGACCCGGTTCCTTTACGGGACTCCGGGTTGGTATCAGCACGGTAAAGGGGCTCTGTTTCGGCCTTGAAAAGCCCGTGGTTGCAGTCTCAAGCCTCAAGGCTATGGCACTTTCCTTGCAGACTGCCGGGGGCCTGATCTGTCCGGTCTTTGATGCCAGAAAGAGAGAGGTCTACGGAGCTGCATATCTCCTTGAAAGGGGAAGGCTGGAGGAAGTCCTCCCGGAGCAGGCCATCACCATGGAAGGTTTCATAGAGAGTATCCTCAGCTCTTCATTCATACAGGAGAAAAATCTCATTTTTGCCGGGAGTGGCGTCTCCCGATACAAAGAATTGATTATTCCCAGGCTCGGAGATAGGGTTGTATTTGCGCCTGAACACCTCCAGCACCCGCTCCCTTCCGCTGCAGCCCTGCTCGGTTTTGAGAAGGCCCTGGAGGGTGAGTTCGTTGATCCATCCTCTCTTCAGCCTGTCTATCTCAGGAAGTCTGAGGCAGAAATCAGTGAGGAACTCCGGGAGACGGGGATTGGAACCGGCGTTGAAGGATAGGACAGGTTGTAATTAACAGGCGAGTTTGCTCATTTTGAGTAATTTACAATACCAAGAGGAGGAGGTATCTATGACGGGCTTTGTTCGTAAGTCAGGGAGTGTAATAGCGTGTTTCATTCTTGCCGGTCTTATCTTGATGATTCCCGGTCAGGTCCGGGGAGCGGGGTTTGCAATCATTGAGCAGAGCGTAAGCGGTCTGGGTAATGCCTTTGCCGGCGGGGCGGCATCGGCAGAGGATGCAACCACCATTTTCTTCAACCCTGCAGGAATGACCAGGATAGACCATGCCGAGGCCATCCTCGGTATTCACTGGATAATTCCCTCTGCAGAGTTCAACAACGAGGGCTCAACCCATGTCCTTCAGCCGGTGACTGGTGTTCCCCTTGCAGGTGGAAACGGTGGTGACGGTGGTGTGAATGTTCTGGTCCCGAACATATACTATGTCCGGCCTCTGGGGAAAGGGCTTACCTTTGGCCTCGGGATCAACGCCCCCTTCGGACTTGCCACGGAGTATGACTCCAACTGGGTTGGAAGATACCACGCCATCAAATCCGACCTGGTCAGCATAAATGTAAATCCCTCCCTTGCATACAAGGTCAACAACCATCTCAGCCTTGGGGCGGGTTTCAGTATCCAGTACCTTGAGGCGGAGCTGACAAATGCAATTGACTTCGGTACCCTCGATGCCATCGGAGCATTTACCCCTCTTGGGATACCGGCGGGGGCCCTCGGGCTCATCCCCCAGGGCTCTGACGGCTTTGTTAAACTGGAAGGTGACAGCATCGGGTTTGGTTTCAACCTCGGTCTCCTCTACGAATTTACGGAAAATACGAGGCTCGGCATTGCCTACCGGTCGAGGGTTTATCAGGATGTGGAAGGTGATGCCGATTTTTCAGGCGTTCCTGCCGGACTTGCGGCTGCCCCGCTCTTCAAGGATACCGGGGCGGAGGCGCAGATAACACTGCCTGATACGGCCTCCATCAGCCTCTATCACCGGTTCAATCCACAGTGGGCGGTAATGGCGGACATCACCTGGACGGACTGGGATGTAATGAAAGAGCTGAGGTTCAAATTTGACAACCCCTTCCAGTCTGATGGTGTGACTACATTGAACTGGAAGGATGCCTTCCGGTATTCCCTGGGTGTTACGTTCAATCCCAATGAGAGGTTGGCGGTAAGGGGCGGTATCGCCTATGACGAGACCCCTATTCCCGATCCCGAGCACCGTACTCCAAGAATCCCCGGTGAGGACCGACTCTGGCTTTCCTTCGGACTGGGCTACAGGATATCAGACAGTTTTTCTGTGGATCTTGGATATGCGCACCTTTTTGTGGATGACCCCAGGATTGACAAGTCTCCCACAGGAGAGGATGCCGTACGGGGTGGACTGAAGGGGACCTTTGATGCCTCTGTTGATATCATCAGCGGCCAGATCGTCTGGCGGTTCTGAGCCCGGGACGTTGACATGCTCCTTCATCACGTCTTCATCAAGACAGCAAGAAAACATGGGAGGAAGACCGCCTTCATTGACATCGGTACGGACAGGAGGATAACCTATTCACGGGCCCTTACGGGTGCCCTCCTCCTGTCCCGGAAGTTCGGGGAGTTCCCCCCCGGCTTTATAGGGATAATGCTTCCCACTTCAGCCGGTGCCGGGCTTTCAATCGTAGCCGCTCTCATGAGCGGCAGGGTGCCGGTGATGATCAACTATTCCACAGGGGCTGAACAGAATGTCAGGTATGCCCAGAAGAAGTGCGACTTCAGGACGGTCATCACCTCACAGAGGCTGCTTCAGAAGATAGACTGCCCCGAAGTGGAAGGGATGGTCTTCATTGAGGATGTCATGGCGGGGGTCTCAACAATGGAGAAGGTAAAGGCTGCTGCAATGGCCAGACTTCCGGCCTCCATGATAATCAAGAGGGTCTTTCAATGCAGCGAAGATGACAATGCCATCATCCTTTTCACAAGCGGGAGCGAGAAGGACCCGAAGGCGGTTCAGCTCACGCACCGGAACATACTAGCCAATATCGAGGGATTCAGCGAGATGGTGGAACTGTCGTTCCGCGACGTTATGCTGGCAACCCTCCACTTCTTCCATGTATTCGGTATTACAGTGAATCTCTGGGCGCCCATATAC